>NZ_JBEYER010000005.1:0-126116 GCF_040634005.1 Micromonospora sp. NPDC007271 | reverse complement strand
GCTGCCGGTGCTGCTGCTGCCCGGTGACATCTTCGCCACCCGGCCGGCCAACCCCCCAGCCGGGAGAGAGGTGAGTTAGTGGCGTGGTTGCCAGCGCAGCCGGGCGATGTGGTCGGCGCGGGGCCGGGCGGGTCGGGACCAGCCGGGCGTGGGTGGGCGGGCGGCGACGACGCGCCAGCCGGCGGCGCGGAGGCTGGCCCCGGACTCGCCGTGCTGGGTGTAGGTGACCAGCTGGCGGTAGCCGAAAGCCTTAGCGGCCCGCCACGCGGCGGCGTTGAGCATGCTGCAGCCGTTGGGCACCGCGTCGGCGACGGCGACCCGGGTGACCTCGAGGGTGTGGCCGTCGTCGAGCATCCGTGCGACGGGCCGGCCGACCACCGCCACCCCGACCAGCACGTCCCCTTCGGCGATGCCGAGGGAGAACTTGTGGCCTTGGGGTGGGCGGTGGTGGCGGTGCCAGTCGGTGATGAACTCCCGCGCCTGGGCGAAGATGACCGGTACGAGCCGAAGGCTCACCCGGACTCCCTGGGCAGGTGCGGTCGCATGCGGGTGATCGCCTCCTGATGGAACCGGTCGGCGATGTCGATGCCGATGTAGCGCCTGCCGAGGTGCATGGCCGCCAGCCCTGTGGTGCCTGCTCCGCTGAAAGGGTCTAGGACAAGGCCGCCAGGTGGACAGCCGGCGGCGATGGCCCGTAGTGGCAGGTCGATAGGGAACGGGGCCACGTGGGAGCCCAGCAAGGGGCGAGTGGCGATGCGCCCACTTCTCTGCACCAGGCATGGGGACGCGCTGCGGACTGCTCGCGGCGCCAAGACTTGGGGGACAATCGGCTAGTGGCAAGTGGAGTACCGCTGAAGCCCCGACTTGAGCCGGGTCAGTATGGTGGGGAATGGTTGATTCCCAACCAAGATGGGTTGGTTCAACGTGTGGGCGGTGACCTCGAACTGTCCGCCGGTCGACCGCCGTCAGTCGCCGTGTGGGGCGACGTTCCCTTGCATATCGAGCAGCACCCGAACGGTTTGACCAGCGCTGCCTTCCCGCAGCGATTCTCCTATCCACTGCTAGTTGGTGAGCTCCGCAACGGGCTCAAGGTCATCCTTGTTGAAGCTGAGGTCAGCACCTGGCAGCTTGAGCGGGCCATCGTCTCGGCTCGTGCCGCTCTGGTGGGACCCCCGTCGGGTTCGACGGAAGGACCGCTGCTCGTAAGCAAGATAGGAATTCAAATCAGCGGCCTCGATGCTTTTTCGGGGATCGGTCCGCTTAAGTCATTCTCTCATCCTCAGCCGGGTGAGGGCTTCTACGATCACACCTGGCAGGTTTCGCCAAATCCAGACTGTGAGCAGAGATGGTCAGACGACCACGTCGCTCTCCGCTTTGGATACGACAGCACCATCACCTTCGGTGATCCGTTCTTCTTCCGTATGGCCTTCAGCCCGGTAGCCAGGCTTACCCTCGCCGACCCACAGCCGTTCGACGTGTGCTTGGACCGATGGGTTGAACCACTTCGACGCCTCGTTTCCCTTGCAACTGGTCGAACCGAGCAGATTACGTACCTGAGCATGAGCCGGCCAGGTGACAGTGAGAGGGACGACTTTCAGGTTTACGGGAGCGGGCTCGACCAGAACCCTTTCGCGTCGCTCGGTAACGACGTGAGGCAGATCGACGCCGCGTTTACTGCCCGATCCGAAGATATCTCCCCATTGCAGATACTGCGCGGGTGGCAACGTCTGCTAGACGAGCGCCACCCGCTGCTTGAGACTTATGGCACGTCCATCATTATTCCCCGACAGCACCCGCGCTCGACGTACCTGCTGCTAATACAAGCACTTGAAGGGCTGTACGGTCACGAGCACAAGGCAGAGTACGAGGAACGCGTACAACAGCACACTGCCAAGAGGGCCGAGATTCTCGATGAGCTGGCCGGCCAGGCGGGCCTACCTAGCCGAGTAATCAAGTTCATCAAGAAATACCTGATGAAGAAGCCGCACTCGGGACTTGATGAGTGCCTAACCGAGATGTTCGTCTCGCTCCCGTTCGACGTTCGCGAGGAGTTGGCGGCTACCGGCCTTATTCAGGAAGTGCAACGGGCCGCTGGAGGGCCGGTTCCGCTGCCGACGGCGCTGAGAACCGTGCGAAATGACCTCTCCCATGGAACGAAGGGTTACCCGACGGCTCAACTGCATGAAGCGGTTGAAATCCTGGACCGCGTGGCCCGAGCGCACATGCTTCGCGTGCTCGGATGTGGTACCGCTGCGCAGGAGAGAGCCGCGCGGGGGAGCCGATTCTGAAGCGGAAGGGCAGGGACGCCGTTCGGCTTGGACGCCTCCGCAAGCGAAGGCGCAGGCCGGAGCGTCACGGGCGGATGCCCGGCTAACAATTGACACTCCGACGTGGACGGGGCCGGCTACCCGATGCAGGTACCGTGACTGATCGCCCGCCGGCTGTGCACCGCCCGGTCAGGATTTCGCTTGGACCGCCAGGTCGAGCCTCTCGATGAAGTCGCGGCACGCCGAGGCGGCTGCGGCGAGGATGTCGTCGGACAGCACGACTCTGTTATCAACGACGATGATGCCGACGGCCTTGAGCTTGTCCTTGACGCTCTGCTCGTTTCGCATCTGGCGCCTCGTCAACTTCCCAAGGCCGTGGGCGACAGCATTACGTGCCTCGGCTAGCCGGTCAACCGCCTTCCAATCTTCCTTGACACCGAGCCAGTCCTTGTATGCCCTCTCCTGGTCAGCCCAACCGTTGGTGCCGCGGATGACGGCCTCGTCAGCAATCTTGGTGGCGGCCGGGTTCGATGCGCCCGCAAGTGCTTGGTCGACTTTGCGCGACAGCAGGTCTGACGCGAACGCCTCGGTGATCGAGAGCAGCCTGACAAGAGTGGCTTGGCATCGATCCTGTACTGGATCTCCATCTGGTGAGGGCCGCAGGCGCGAACGCGGCTGTGGCTTCAGCGCTGCTACGGCGGCTCGGTGGGCGCCCAGAGTGCGGAACAGCAGTGCCGACGCCGCTTCAGCTTCGACCGACAGGACTCGCGGAACCGATGCATTCACTGTTCAGCCGCTTCGGCCAACAGCATCCGGTCCAACTCGTCGTCGGCTGTACTTTCGGCGCGCGCGCGATCAAGGCCAATCAAGCCCCAGAACGCCAGGCGATGCCATTCCGGGCCGACCCGATCGACGGCGGCTGCAACCAGATCGACATCACCGCGCCCGATCCGCCCCAACGATGCCGCAGCGGTGGCGGCGAGGCCATCGTGGCCGTCGGCCACGCATCGGCCGAGCCAGTCCTCATAGTCATGCCTCTGCGTCGCTCGCTTCACACCGCCAGCTGCGTGTGCGAGCCAGATCCCCTGCCATGTGCTGAGAATCTTGCCGTTCACGACCTTGTCGAGCGCGCTACGGATCTCGGTACGCGCACGTCTGCCGCCCCGCCCATACGCATCAATATATGCCGCCACCTGCGGGGTCAGCGCCGGCTCGTATCGGAGGAGCGCAGACAACGATTTCAGCGGACGACTGTCATCAGCCGCACCGAGTGTCGACAACGCTCGGCCGAGCAAAGACTGCGTAATCGCGGCGTCCTGGCCCGCCTGGGCTTCCTCGGACTCGTCTTCCTCCTCCCACAGCTCCCACGCCCGCTGCGCGGCTTGAACGCGGCGCGGGTCGACGTCCTCAGCGACCTCGTCATCCTCACCGGTGAACGCATCATCCTCGTCGACACTGCTGTCCACCGGTGAAGTGCCGAGGGTTGACTGTGCCGCCCCGTCACCATCCGCGTCGCCGTAGCCCGGATCCAGAAATCCCAGGCCACCCGACGTGTCGGGTGATTCGCCCTCCTCGAACAAGCGTCGCTCCGCATCAGCGAACGACGTCAGAGACTCCCGGTACTTCGCCGTCCGGTAGGTGTAGGTCTTGCGCTCGTTGAGCACCAAGCCGAGGGCATGCACCTCCATGGCGCACGCCTCCAACGAGGCGCGCGCTTCGCCGAGCGAACGTGAGGCGATTCTGAAGTCGTCAGAGTAGGTGAACGTGGCGTGCCCTCGGCGAAGCAGGCGCCTGCGGACCGGATCGATATAGGTATCACCCAGGACATCGCTGGATGGATGTACCTGTGGCAGACCTACTCTGCGGCCGATAACCGAGGCCAGCAGGTCGGCAAGCGACTCTACCGCGAGTTCTTCGCCTGTCTGGGCGGTCAGTTCTGCGCAAAGCAGTTCATGGTCAACGAACTCGTAGTAGGCGGTCACGTCGGTCTTGCTGATGTACCTGGCGTCTGGGATGTCGAGCGGCGCCGTCCGGAACTGCTCGACCGGCTCTCGGCTGCGCAGCCGCTCCGGCAGCGCATTTTTGATCAGCCCCACAAGCGCCCTGTACAGCACCCTGTCCTCAAGGGTCATTACGTGCAGCGGTCGCGCTCCCCGCCAACCCTTATCTGCGAAAACGACGCTGGCAGCTCTACCAGAGGGGCCGCGCCGCAACCGCGGGCGCAGCCATGCCTCCACAGCAGACGGGTCCGTTGAGAGGGCCGCGTAGTCCCCGCGACGCGGCAACAGGCGGTTGCGCGACGATAGCTCCTGCCCGACGGCTTCAGACAAGCTTGTACGCCGCAACAGAGCACGGTCGACCTGCACTCATCCCCCTCGAGGCGTAACCACCATGTGACAGCACCGATGGTACGAGGCACGCCCGAGGTGCCACGAACAGAATTTTGATTCACGTCCCACGTCGAGTGCGCGTCGCCGAGGTACAGAGCGACGGGCCCAGCCCGGTGATACTCGTACCCCGCCAGCTCGGAGGCACGAGAACGGTCGCCGGTCATGACGGCACCTGCCACCGGTGCGGGCACAGCAGCAGCCGCAGCGCGGCTGCCGCCTGCTGGGGGACGACGCCGTTGCCGAGGACCCGCAGCGCGAGGGTGCGCGGCAGCCCCAACGCGGGGTCTGTGACGTGGCCGGCGTCGAGGCCCATGAGCCATTCCACGAACGGTGGGGCGAGCACAGGTTTGCCGTGCTGCCCGGTCTGCGTGGGTGCGGGCGCCGGTCGGCCGAGCAACGTTTCCCACCGCGCAACGGCGGCGGCGTAGACGCCCCACCGCTGCTCGTCGAGGTGACCGAGGCCGGCGATGGTGGTGCGTAGGTCCGCGCCGCCGTCGCCGTGGCGTGCGGGGCCGCGTCCGTCGGACGCGCGGGGGGTGGGCAGGGTTCGGGCGGGTACCCGCACGGCCGCTGAGGGCAGGGTGAGGTCGCCGTGGGAGCCGCGCTGGCCGGGACAGCCCTTCGCCCCGTCGGTGGCCCTCGGGGTGGGCAGTAGCACCTGGGACAGCGGTGGCCGGAAGCCGGCTCCGGCTTTGCGTCCGGGGGTGCCGGTGTCGCTGGCCCTCGGCGTGGGCAGCAGCGCCTCGGGGTCCGATGGTTTCCCGCCGGGGTGTGGCCGGTAGCTGCGGACCGCTGATTCGAGGGTGGGCCGCCAAGTGTCGCGGTTGCTGCCACTCATGTAGCCGGTGCCACCCCCGGCGGTCGGGGTGGGCAGGAACTGTCCGGCGATGCCGGCGAGGCTCGGCCGGCGGGCGGCACCGGCGGACGGGGACTGGTTTGACCCGTACGTCACCGCGGTGGGTGTGGGGAGGAGGCCGTGGGTGGTGCCGGACGGTTCGATCAGGTCGGGCAGCCCGTACTGGTGGCCTGGCCCTTTGCCGTCACGGGCGCACGGTGTCGGCAGCGTCCGCACCCCCTCTGAGCGGTTCTGCGGGTGTGGCCAGCAGGAACAGCCGGTCGCGGCGGTGGGCGGCGCCGATGTCGGATGCGCGTAGGCACGTCCAGCTCGTGTCGTACCCGATCGCGGCCAGGTCGGCTTCGACGACGTCGAAGCCGCGCCGGAGGAGCGCGGCGACGTTTTCCACGAACACGAGCGGCGGTCGAAGCGCGCGAACGGCGTCGGCGACATTGCTCCACAGGCTGGAGTGCTTGCCGCCGATCCCGGCGCGTTTGCCGGCGTTGCTGATGTCCTGGCAGGGGAACCCTGCGGTGAGGATGTCGACCGGATCGACACGGGTCCAGTCGGTGGTGCGGATGTCGCCGAGGTTGGGCACGCCGGGCCAGTGGTGCTCGAGCACGGTGCGGGCGTGTCGGTCGACCTCGGCGTACCAGGTGAGCTGGCCGCCGAGCACCAGCTCGACGGCCATGTCGAGGCCGCCGTAGCCGGTGCACAGCGATCCGATTCGGGGCGGAAGGTGCTGCTCAATCACGCCACCTCCCGCCCCGGCGTCGCCACCGCGACGTCCGACTCGGCGGTGTGGGGACAGGTCCACGGCCCGCACCCCGGGGTGTCCTCCGGCTCCTCGGCGCGAGGGCGGAGGATGACCTGGTCGAGGGGAATCCGTTGGCGGTGGAGGAAGAACTGCCCGCGCAGAGGCCGCCCGGCGGCGTTGGCCCGCGCCGATCCGTGGCGGATCGCCGCGTCGAACGCCACCGCGTCCGCCCACCCGGCGGGATCGTCGCGGCGCAGCCGCACCCACTCCGTGTCGGTGCGGTACGGGCACCCCACGCACGCGCTGCGTGGGGTGTCCTCCAGATCGTGTTCGGTGAGGTAGGCCAGGCAGTCCTCGCGCCGCCAACCCAGCTCGAGCAACGGGAAGGTGTTGCGCATGTACGCGACGTCGGCGTTGCGGGCCCGGCCGATCTCGTCGAGACTGATCCCGATCGCCATCTCGGCGACCACACCCGCCGGGATGCGGGCGGGGTGCGGGTAGCCGAGCCGCCGCCGCACCTCCGCCTTGATGGGTTTGATCTTGTACTCGGAGGTGCACTGCCGGCGAGCCATACCGCGCTCGCCGCCGGGCCCGAGCGTGAAGAGTGGCATGCTGGCGAACCGGTGGGCCGGGTCGAGGGCGTCGTGGCGGATGTTGCCCGCAGACACCCGCACGACCGGGATCCCGGCCGTGGCGGCGAGCCGCTCCAGGCGACGCAGGTGGGCGTAGACCGGGGCGGGCTCCCATCCCGTGTCGGCGAAGATCGCCGCGTCGAAGGTGGGGATCTCCCCGCGCACGGCGAGCAGCAGAAGGGCCGAGGACTGGACACCGGCGCCGAGGCTCAAATAGCGGCGGGTGGGTACGCTCACACGACCACCCCGCCCCCGGTGGCGTCCTTCAGGATTCCTGAACTCGGGTCCTCGCCCTCGGGGCGACGGAAGATCAGCACGTCCTCGTGCGTGATCAGGTGCAGCGGCGTGCCGGCGATGCGAGCCTTGCGCACGGCCTGGAGTTGGAAGAACGACGGCCGGGCGACGAGCTGCCCGTCGCGGACCGCGGCGAGGAGCGCGACGCACCGCTCGGTCGGCACCAGGCCGGCGCGGACGCCGGCGGCGATGACCGCGGACGGCAGGTCGACCAGCTGGCCGTTCTTGCGCCACGGCCGGGCGGTGACCACCACGGTGCCGCCGGGCCGCAGCAGCATCGCGCAGCCGGCCAGGATCTGCTCGAACCCGTCGGCGAGGCCGGTGAGGTCGCGGTAGGCGAGGTTTCCCCGGTCGGTGCCGTAGGTGTTGTCGAACTTCTCGACCCCGTCCGCGCCCGGGCGGACCAGTCCGTGCACGGTCGGCCCGTACGGCGGTGACGTCACGACCAGGGCGACCTGCCCGGCCAGTGCCGCGGGCAGCAGGGCGGCCAGGCGGGTGGCGTCGCCGCGAACCACCGACGCCCGCCCGGCGGCGCCCTGGGCGTGGGCGTGGGTGATGTTGGCGTCGGCGATGTTCGACCAGCGCGACTCGTACTCGACACCGATGGCGTCACGGCCGGCGTGGATGGCCTCGACGAGGGTGGTGCCGATCCCGCACATCGGGTCCAGGACGAGGTCCCCGGGCTGGGTGTAGGCGTGCACGGCGTGGGCGGCGATCGCCGGGAGCATCCGGGCGGGGTGCTTGACCGACTCCGGCACGTACCGGCCGCGTCGCTGCACCGGCCCGGTCTTCTGCGCGGTCGCCCACACCGACAGGCCGTCAGGCTCCGCGGCGTGCCGTCCGGTGGTGTCCCGGTGCCGGCCGTCGTAGGCGCGGTGCCGGCCGTGGTAAGTGTCCTCGCCCGGCTGGTTCGCCTCCGCGGGGGTCGGGGTGTGCTCAGCCACGGCGCTCACCCCCGTCCCGGTGCCCGTCGCGAGGCGCGACGGGCGAGAAGACGAGCAGGTCGGCGTGGACCCGCAGGTGCGCCACCGCCCACCGCGGGTCGCTCTGGTGGGTGAGGGTGAGCAGTTCCTCGTCGGTGACGTGGTAGACGAACGCGTCGCCTTCTGCGTCGGCGGCGACGGCGACGATGTGCTGCAAGTAGCCCAGGCCCACCGACGCGGCGGCGGTGGCCACCGGGGTGAAGTCCTCCGGCCCGCCAGCCGCGGCGGTGGGGACGGTGACGACGAGGACGAGGCAGCCGCCGGGACGCAGCAGCCGCGCGCACGCAGTCAGCAGCCACGCCAGCCGGATCCGGTTGGTGACGTCGGCGGGGTCGAGGGGCCAGCAGGCCACGACCAGGCTCGTCGCCCCCGCGAGGGACGTGTGGCCAGGAGCGGCGGGCGGGTCGGTGGGCAGGATGGGGTCGGTGAGATCGTCACCGAACCAGGCGCTCATCTCCGGCACGTCGTCGCCGTCCTCGCCGAGGGCAGCGGGGTCAGGGCGCGCCGGCGGGGTCGCCGGTCCGATGATCAGGCTGGACGCCTCGGTGAACCATGCTGGGTGGTGCCGCCGGCCGCCCGCCGCGCTGACAGCGGCCAAGGCGTGGTCGGCGGTGACGTCGACAACGACCTCGCCGGGACGGGTGTAGGCGGCGACGAGCCGGTAGGCCAGCCGGGCGCTGATGCTGCGGCCGGCGTCGGCCGGGCCGTGGGCGGTGCGCCACACCGTGACCGGCACCGGTGGGTCACCTGCGACCAGGTCGATCAGGGCCGGGTCGACCTCGAGCGGGTCGACGGAGTGGACAGGGTCGTTGTGGTGCTGCGGCGTGTGCTCGCTCATGTGATGTCGGCTCCGCGCCGCGCATGCAATGCGCTGACACCCTTAAACCCGCGCTTGTGTGCTCTGGCGAACGCCTGCCTCACTCACACCGGCTCACAGCCACTCACAGAGCGTGGGGCGCGCCTGTCCGTTCTCAGGCGATCTGCCCGTTCTCAATGCTTCTGTTCCGACCGCGCCGGTCTTCTCACCGCTCGCCTCGCCTTACGGCGGTTGGGTTGCATGAACGCGGAACTTCCAGGGGCGACGCGAAGGACGGGGTTCGCGATCAGGTCTATCCGCCCGGGGGCTTGATCGAATGCGGAGACGGGCGCAGAACGTGACCGCAGGGGCGCCTGGCCGGCACCGGCCAATGACAGCGCTGCTCATCGGGATGTCACTGGACGCCCGTGCTGCCTCGATTTCATCGACGAATGGCTATGACAATGTGTCACACGGCGCGGTGCGGCATCGACATCCGCGTAGCTGTCATGGCCGCCGTGTCCAGTGGCGCCTGACGGGCCGGACATATGCGTCGGTGTCCTTGGCGTGATCCCTGGGGGACGCTGGGTGCGATGCCCGGCGGGAAGTGCGCGTCAGCGGCACGGCATGCGTGTTGTGTCGGTGACCGGGCCAGTGTCAAATGCCTGATCAATAGCCCTGTCGGACAAAATGTCAACGACGGACGCCGATGTCGCGGCGGGGCTCGTCCACGGCGGCGTGACCTGCGTGGGTGAGTGCCAACCTTGTCGCTCACCGGCCCGATCCGGCGCGCAGGCATGGCCGGCGCCGCTCTGCCACCACATGTGTCCATCGACGGTGTTCGTTGACATGTGTCGCGCTGACATGGCGCGCCGCCGCCCCCGTCCGGACGCGACCGACCTCTGTCATCGCTCGGCTGTGTCACTCGCCGGATGGCCGCCGGGGACGAGCTTGGACGTCGGCTTCTTGTTGTCCTGGCCCCAATCCGCCGCGACCCGGAACATTTCCATGATCCCGTTGGCGTACTCCATCGTCTCGGCGTGGCCGCTGACGAGCTCCGGGTTGCCTACCCAGGCCGGCTGGAACGAGCCGCCCTGCCAGCATGTCCACGTCACTGACAGCGGCGACCGCTTCCGTCGCATCGACATGCGCAGTTGCTCAGTGCGCGTCGCCGCCAGGTCCTCGCCACCTCGGCGGATGCCGGACATCCTGTCCTCTCGGTGGCGTGGCTCTGCGACGTCGCCGCGCCATGAGCGTCCCGGGGCGGCAACACCTGGCCGGGCGGTGGACCGCATCAGCAGAGGGCGCATCCGGCCCGGGAAGGCACCGCGCCGGACACCAGACGGGTCGCTGTGAGCGGCTGTGAGCCGTTGTGAGCGACCCTGAGGTACGTCAGCCGGTGTGGGCAGTGGCGGAGCGGGCCGCGTGTCGCGTCGTTGTTGGGCGGCATGGCGGGGGGCATCGCTGGCACTCACAGTCCTGCTCAAGGGCCCTGCCGGGCACCTGGCACCACTAGCGCCGGCCGGATGACCCGGTTCGCTGCACGGAGTGCCCCGGGTGCGCGTCGCGGCCCTGACCTGCGGTGTGAGCGGGTGTGAGTCGGCCATGGCGTGATCGGTGTCTTCGAGCGTGGCCCAGATGTGACGGCTACGCCGCATCGTCTCTGACCTTGGAGTGGCAACGATGACTGCCTCGAACACCCATTGGCCGGATTCTCCGCTGGACGCCGCGGACGTGGCCTTCGCCCTGCTGACCAGCGACCCCGATCCCCTGTCGATTGACGGCGACGCGTTCAGTCCGGACGTCGGACTGCCGGCGGGGGTGATGACGCTGCCGGCGGTGCGGGACTGGCTGCTGGCGCACCCGCGTGCCTTCCTGGCCCGCGACGCAGTGTGGGCGGAGGTCATCCGCCGCGCCCGGCTGGACGGGCCGCAGTGGGTCATCGGCGCGGTCGGCATGGCCATGCCGGCGCTGCGCCGCTACGCCCGCCAACTGCGCGCCGGCTACCGCGGCGACCCCGACGACATTGAGGCGGAGATCCTTGCCGGGTTCCTCGCGGCGCTGCGCGACCACGTGGACCTTGCCCGACCCGCCCCGTACGCGGCGTTGTGCCGTGCCGGGTGGCGGGCTGGCCACAAGGTGCGTCAGCAGGCCGGGGAGTTCACTCCCGTGGAGGATGTGGAGCACGCCACGGGGCCGCGTACCCCACGGGTGCCGTACGGGCATCCGGACGTGCTGGTCAGGCGGGCCGTGCGGTTGGGGATCCTCGACGAATGCGATGAGCAGCCCTACATCGACGTGCGGCTGGGCCGGCGGGCGATCGAGCCGATCGCTGCCCGGTTGGGCCTAACCACCGACGCGCTGCGGATGCGGTTGGGCCGCATCGACACCCGCATCGCCGAAGCCCTCGCGAGCGGACTGCTGACCGGAGTCGCGTCCCCTCAGGCCGCTAAAGAGCTGACGGCGCGGGCCGAGCGGCGGGCCGCCTTGCGGGCCGCCAGCCGACAACTCGCCCGCAGCGGCACGACCCAGGCGGCAGCTGCGTAGTAGACGACAATCGATACAGGCGCGCCCCTACCCCGTCCGGTAGGGGCGCCGCGCCGTGTCCTGCCATCAAGCACGCAACCCAAGGGGCTTCAGGCTCGCGGCTTACGGCTCGGCTGTCGCTGTCGATGGGCCGTGGTGTGAGCGGTTGTGAGTCGCTGAGAGCGACTGTGAGTACGGCAGGCGTTCGCCAGGGCACACAAACGACGGTTTAAGGGTGCGGGGCCTTCCCGCCCGCCCCATGGCGGGCCGCAGGGGTTCCGCCCGCCGCCAGAAGGCCGGGCACACACCAGACACCGCCCGCGCCGGACGTCTCCGGGTGCCGCGCAGCTCGGTGCGCTGACACCTCATCGAACATCGCTACCCGACAAGGGAGGACGTGCTCCTCCCGGGGACGTCTCGCGCTCGTGGCGCTGTCCGCGCCCGCCCTCTGGCGGTGGTTCACGCACCCTGTCCGCCCGCAACCGCCCCGCCACGCGCTCTTACGGCCGCCGGGGCCGGAGGTGACCACCCTGATGTTCCGCATCCCGGCACGTCTTCGTGCCCTCACCCGCTCCCGCACCATCTGCCGCGTCGCCACGGTGACGGCCGCCGTGATCCTGCTGCTGTCCGCACCCGCCGGCGCGCACGCCGCCCCCAGCGGGCAAGTGGTCCTAGCGGCGAACTCCCTGCCGGTCGTCATCGGCAATCTGCAGACCTGGCTGATGGGTTTCCTCGCCGCCGTCGCGACCCTGTTTCTCATCCTCGCCGGCGTCTACTGGGCCACCGCCGGTGGTGACCCGGCGCAGGTCGACCGGGCCAAGGGCGCGTTGAAGAACGCGCTGATCGGCTACGCCCTCGCCGTGCTCGCGCCGGTCCTGCTGCAGGTCGTGCAGGGAATCGTCGGGGGCTGATCATGGGTTGGCTGCTCGACCAGATTCTGGACTGGCTGGCGACGGCGATCCTGGCGACCCTGGACGCGCTGTTCGGGGTGATCAGCAGCGCCTTGCTGATCACCCCGAACGTTACGAGCCTGCCGCAGGTGCAGGCCCTGACCGGCCGTTCCGTGCTTGTCGTGGACACCGTCTTCGTTCTGGCCTTCGTGGCCGCCGGCGTGCTCACCATGACCGCCGGCGGCAGCGAGACCACCCGCTACACCATTAAAGACCTGATCCCGAGGTTGATCGTCGGGTTCGTCGCCGCGCACTTCTCGCAGCTGTGGTGCGGCATGCTCATCGACCTCGCCAACGCCCTGACCGGAGCGCTCACCACCCCGGAAGGGGACAGCGACGGCGCGCTGCGGGCGATCAAGACCCACGTCGCCGCCGGACAGGACAAGATCGCGGGGCTGCTGTTCGTGATCTGCGCGGCGATCATCGCCGTGCTGCTCGCCAGCACCACGTTCAGCGTGATCGTCCGCTTCGCGGTTGTCCTCGTCCTGACCGCCTTCGCGCCGCTGGCCCTGGCGTGTCACGCGCTGCCGCACACCGATCCGGTCGCCCGGCTGTGGTGGAAGTCGTACCTCGGTGTCCTGGCCGTGCCGGTGGTGCAGGGCTTCACCCTCTACGCGGGGCAGTGGATGCTCACCGACCCGCAGCACCTGCTGCCGGTGCTCGGCCTGCCGGTCGAGCCCGGCGGGGTGCTCAACCTGTTCGTCGTCATGGTCATGCTCTGGACCACGCTGCGGGTTCCCGCCCTGATGCGCCGCTACGTCGCCGCCGGAGGCAGCGGCGGCCGCGGGGTGAACATGCTCGGCGCCGCGGTGCGGGTCATCGTCGTGCAGCAGGTCACCCGCTCCATCCCCGGTCTCGGCCGCGGACTGAGGGCGGTGGGCCGATGAGCACCCGTGCCGACCGGTCCGACGCGGCCCGGGCGCGGATGCCCGCCGACGTCGACGCCCCCGACAAGGTCCTCTACGGGCTCACGTTCCGCCAGCTGGCGATCCTCGCTGTCGCCGCCCTCGCGTTCTACGGCGCGTGGCGTGTGCTGCACCAGATGGTGCCGGTGCCGGTGCTCGTCGGCGCCGCCGTGGTGCTCGGCGGCCTGGTCTTCGGGATCGTTGTGGGCCGCCGTGACGGGCTGCCGCTGGACGTGTGGCTGCTCGCCGCCGTTGCGCACGCGAGGGCGCCCCGCGCGTTGTCGACGACGGACACGACATCGACGACGCCGGACTGGGTGCGGGCCCCGAAGAGCCGGGTGATGCTGCCGGCGCCGTTGAAGCTGCCCGCGGACGCGATCGACGACGGCGGACAGATCCGCCTGGGCGGGGCGCGGGCGGCGATGGTCGCCGCGTCGAACGTCAACCTTGCCCTGCGCACCCCAGATGAGCAGACGGCCCTGGTCGAGGTGTTCGGCCGCTGGCTCAACAGCCTGTCCACCCCGACGCAGATCGTCGTGTCGGCGCAGCCGGTGGACCTGCACTCCGCCGCCCGCGGCCTCGCCGATGCAGTCGAGAAGCTGCCGCACCCCGCCCTGGCGGACGCGGCGGCCGACCACGCCCGCTTCCTCGACGACCTCGCGGCCCGGCGGGACCCGTTGCGCCGGCAGGTCCTCATCGTCACCCGCACCAGCCCCGGCGAGCGAGGGGAACACGCGGCCCGGCGGCGCGCCGAGAACGCGGTGCGCGCCCTGTCCGGCCTCGGGGTGACCACCCGCGCCTTGGACGGGCCGGCGGTGACCGCCGCGATCGCCGCCGCCGCCGACCCCTACCGGCCGCCCCGGCCGGGCGGGCTCGCGGCCCCCGACACCGTCATCACCTCATCCGCGCCCCACTGGCGTGGCCGATCCGGAAGGAGCGAACAGGCATGAAGCTGCGCAACCGATCCCAGGCGGGCGAACACAACCGTCAGGCGCGCCGGCTGGCGGCCACTGTCGCCCCCGCCTCCGTGGAGGTCACGCCCCGGTTCCTGCGGGTGGGTGACGGCTACGCCGCCACCCTGGTGGTGACCGGCTACCCGGCTGAGGTCGGCCCCGCTTGGCTCGAACCGCTGCTCAGTTGGCCGGGCCGTCTCGACCTCGCCCTGCACATCGACCCGCTGCCCGCGCCGATCGCCGCCGCCCGGCTGCGCAACCAGCGCGCCCGCTTCGAATCCTCCCGCCGCGCCGACGCCGAACGGGGAAAGCTCACCGACCCGATCGTGGAGGCGGCGGCCGAAGACGCCGCGGACCTCGCGGCCCGGCTCGCCCGCGGCGCGGCGAAGTTGTTCCGCGTCGGCCTCTATCTCACCGTGCACGCCCGCACCGAGGACGAACTCCTCGAGGCGTGCGCGCAGGTGAAGGCCGCCGCCGCGTCCACCCTGATCGAGGTCCAGCCCGCCACCTGGCGGCACCTGGCCGGCTGGACCACCACCCTGCCCCTGGCGTCCGACAGCCTGCAGATGCGCCGCACCATGGACACCGCCGCCCTCGCCGCCGCGTTTCCGCTCGCCTCGGCGGACCTGCCCGCGCCGCTGCCCGGCGACCCGCCGGCAGAGGGCGGGGTGCTCTACGGGGTGAACCCGGACTCGCAGGGCATCGTGTGGTGGGACCGCTGGGCGCAGGAAAATCACAACTCGGTCGTGCTCGCGCGCTCCGGCGCCGGCAAGTCGTACTTCGTGAAGCTGGAGATCCTGCGCAACCTCTACCAGCGGGTGCAGGTCGCGGTCATCGACCCCGAAGACGAGTACCTCAGGTTGGCCGACGCGGTCGGCGGGACGGTGGTGCGTCTCGGCGCCGCCGGGGTGAAGGTCAACCCCCTGGACCTGCCCACGGGCGACACCCGACCCGACGTCCTCACCCGCCGAGGCCTGTTCCTGCACACCCTCATCGCGGTGCTGCTCGGCCAGCAGCCGCCCCCGGCGGAACGAGCCGCGCTGGACCGGGCGATCCTCACCATCTACCGCCAGGCCGGAATCACCGCCGACCCGGCCACCCACCACCGGCCCGCCCCGCTGCTGCGCGACCTCGAAGCTTGCCTGCACGCCGACGACGACCCGGCCGCCCGGCAGCTCGCCGCGCGACTCGCCCCATGGGTGCACGGCTCGTTCTCGCACCTGTTCGACGGGCCGACCACCACCCGCCCCGACGGGCACCTGGTCGTGTGGTCGCTGCGGCACCTGCCCGACGAGCTGCGCGGCGTCGGCACCCTCCTCGCCCTCGACGCGATCTGGCGGCAGGTCGACGCCCCCGCCCGGGCGGCGACACGGCGGCTGGTGGTGGTCGACGAGGCGTGGCTGCTGATGCGCGACGGCGAGGGCGCCCGGTTCCTGTTCCGCATGTCCAAAGCCGCCCGCAAACGCCACGCCGGCCTGGCAGTGATCACCCAGGACGTCGCCGACGTCCTCGGCAGCGACCTCGGGCAGGCCGTCGTCGCGAACGCCGCCACGCAGGTGCTGCTCAAACAGGCCCCGCAGGCCATCGACGCCATCGGCGACGCGTTCGGTCTCACCGCCGGCGAGCGGCGGCTGCTGCTCGCCGCCCGGGTGGGCACCGGCCTGTTGATCTCTGGCACCAACCGGACCAGCTTCGAAGCGGTCGCGTCCGACGCCGAGCACCAACTCTGCACCACCCGCCCGAGCGAGCTGGCCGACTTCGACGACGAGGAGGACCTGTGATTCCGTCCGCTGCCCATACTGCCGTCCCCACGCCCACGCCTACCCCGAGCGTGGGCGTCGCCCCGCCGACCGGGGCGACTCGGTGGTTGCTCGACGCCGCCGCCTGGGCGGTGCAGCGGCCCTGGCTGCTCGCCGTCGCCGCGGCCGTGCTGGTCGCCTACGTTGCCGGACGCAACCTTCTCACGCTGTGGCGGCACCGCCACCACGCCGACGGCGCCCGCCTCGTCACGATCGCCCCGCCACCCGAGGTCGACCCCCATAGCGCCGCGGCGCTGTGGGCCAACCTCGCCGGCACCCTCACCCCCTCTCGCCGGCGTCGGCTGCTGTACGGCAGCCCGCACGTCGCCTGGGAGTACACCTGGAGCGGGCGGCGGCTGCTCATCAGCGTGTGGGTGCCCGGCACCGTCCCGCCCGGCGCCGTGGAGGCCGCCGTCCGCGCCGCCTGGCCCGGCGCCGCCTGCACCACCGACGACGCCCCCGGCCCGCCGATCCCCCTCGACACGGTGGCGGTGGGCGGCCATCTGCTGCCCACCGCCGCCGAATGGCTGCCCTTCGCGGCCGACCACGACACCGACCCGCTGCGGGCCCTCATGTCCGCCGGATCCGGGCTGCGCGCCGACGAGCACGCCAGCGTGCAGATCCTCGCCCGCCCCGCCACGGCCCGCCGCGCGCTGCGAGCGCGACGCGCCGCCAGCCGGCTGCGTGACGGCAAGACCGCCGTGCCCGCCATCAACCCGGCCGCGCCGCTGCTGTGGCTCATCGAGGCGTTCCTACCCGGCCGCCCCGCCCCCGCCAACGGTCGGCCCGGGCGGGCGGGCCGACGCGACCCCAGCCTGGAACGCGACGTGCGGGCCATCCTCGACAAGACCTCCCACCCGCTGTGGGAGACCGCCGTGCGTTACGCCGTGGCCAAGGACACCGGCCGCGCCAACACCGACCAGCGTCCCCGGCTGCGGGGCATCGCCGACACCATCGCCTCGGCGTTCGCCGTGTACTCCGGTCGTAACCGGCTCACCCACCGAGCCCGCATGCCCCACCCCACCACCGTGCTCGCGCTGCGGCGTCTCGGCACCGGGTTCCTCACCTCCTGCCCGGAGTTGGCCGCGCTCGCCGCGCTGCCCCAAGACCTGGCCGTCCCCGGCCTGGACCGGGCCCGCGCCAAGTCCATGCCCGCGCCGGTCGCCGTGCCCACCGGCGGGCGCGGCGAGAAGGTTCTCGGCACCGCGCAGGTCGGCGGCCACAAGGTCGCCCTGTCGGTGCGGGATGCGAGGTATCACACCCACGTGATCGGGTCGACCGGCAGCGGCAAGACGACACTGCTGGTCAACATGGCCGTCGACGACATCACGGCCGGACGTGGCACCGTCGTCATCGACCCCCACGGCGATCTGGTCCTGGACATCCTCGACCGGCTCCCCGAAGAGGCCAAGGATCGGGTGGTGCTGTTCGACCCCGACCAGCCCAACCCGCCGACGATCAACCCCCTCGCCGGAGACGACCCCGACCTCGTGGTCGACAACCTCGTGTCGATCTTCGGCACCATCTTCGCTAAGGCGTGGGGACCCCGCATGGACGACGTCATGCGGGTGGCCTGCCTGACACTGCTGCGCCACGCCAACGTCACCCTGCAGCACATCCCACCGCTGCTCAACAACAAGCAGGTCCGCGCCGAGATGACCGTCGACCTCGACGACCCGGCCGGACTGCGCGGCTTCTGGCAGTGGTACGACGAGCTCAACCCCGCCCTGCGTTCCCAGGTCATCGGTCCCGTCCTGGCCCGGCTGCGCGCGTTCCTGCTACGCGACTTCGTCAACCGCACGATGAAGTTCCCCGAGCCGAGCTTTGACATGGCCGAGATCCTCGACGGCGGGGCGCTGCTGGTCCGTATCCCGAAAGGACAACTGGGGGAGGACACCAGCAAGCTGCTGGGCTCGATGATCCTCGCGCAGGTGTGGCAGGCCGCTACCGCCCGCGCCCGCATCGCCCCCGACCAACGCCGCGACGCCACCTTGATCATCGACGAGGCGCAGAACTTCCTGACGCTGGCCAACAGCCTGGACACGATGCTCGCCGAGGCCCGCAAGTATCGGCTGGCGATGGTCCTGTCCCACCAGGACCTCGCCCAGTTCCCCAGGGAGTTGCTCGCCGCCGCCTCGGCGAACGCCCGCAACAAGATCTACTTTTCGTGCGCCCCCGAGGACGCGCGTGTCCTGGCCCGCCACTCCCTGCCGGAACTCGACGAGCACGACCTGACCCACCTCGACGCGTACACCGCCGCGGCCCGCCTCGTCGTCGACGGGCAACAAACCCCGGCGTTCACCATGCGTACCCGCCCACCGAAACCGGTCGCCGGATACGCCACCACCATCCGTCAGAGCGCTGAGAAGAGAGTCCACGCGCAGGAGCCCAGCGCGCTCGACGCCCGGATCGACATGCTGTCCCGACCCAAAACCGACAAAGCGCGGGGCGCGGCCGACAGCGGCGACACCGACCCGGCACCGGGCGCCACTCGCCCCGCCTGAGCGCCGCGCAGGCCGGCGCACTGTGACTCGCAGCCGCCAACAGGTGGGGGTTCGGTGGGGTCTTCGGTGGCGTCTTCACCGCCGCTTCACCAGCTCCATCCACCGTCGCGGCTGGCACGGCCGCCCGATGCGGCTGCCAGTGCAGCACACCGCCGGTGACCGGCTCCGGTCAATGGCGCTGACAGTTCCAGACTCCCTCCTGAATGGAGGGATTTTTCCTTCTACTCCCCCTGAGGAGACGTCCATGTCCGGCCACACTCCTACTCCCGCACCTGACCCGTCCGACGACCCGTCAACCACCGACTCGGGCCCGTCCGAACCCCGTCAGCGTCCGCCCAGCAAGAAGGAACTGCTGCGCTACCTGCGGCAGTTGACCCTGCGCGACCACCAGCTCCTCGACTGGCTCGCCGAGCACTACCTGCTGTCCACCGACCAGATCGCCACCGCGCTGTTCCCGTCGAAGCGTTCCGCGTGGCTGCGCCTGGCCGTGCTGCACCGCATCGGGGCCGTGCACCGCTTCAGCGACATCAGAGCCGGCACCAGCCAGCGCCTTTACACCCTCGGCCCGCTCGGCCTCGTCGTGCACCCCCACCCCTACACCGACCCCGCACGGGCGGACGCGCGCCCGACGCGCACCAGCGTGGAACGCGCCACCCGCATCATCGGCAGCGGCCGGCTGCGGCACCTGCTCGGCACCAACCAGCTTTTCATCGACCTGCACGCCTACACCCGCACCGACCCCAGCGCCCGGCTGGTGCGCTGGTGGTCCGAGCAGCACACCACCGCCGCCTACACGCTGGCCGGTATCCGCCCCGACGGCCACGGCATCTGGCATGCCGCCGGCCGCGCCGTCGGGTTCTTCCTCGAACACGACAACGGCACCGAACCCCTGCGCACGGTGCTGCGTAAGTTGCGCGCCTACGAACGCCTCGCCGAGTACGGGCCTCGGTACCCCGTCCTGCTGCGCGTGCCGAACCACCGCCGGGAGGCGAACCTGCTCGACGCCCTCGCCGGCGTGCCCACCGCGATGCCCGTGGCCACCGGCCTGCATGACGAACACCCCGCCGGGCCCGCCTGGACCCTCGCCGCAGACCCCGGCTCCCGCCGGTGGCTGCACGAACTGCCCAGCGACCACGGCCCCGACACCGCCACCAACCCCCACCGCTACACCGACCCCGACGACTGACAACTGACAGCCAGCCCCGCTGGCTCGCTCACAGCCGCTCACATCGCAGGCCAACGCCCCTCACCGCCGTCACGCCGACACAGGTGGGGGCGCGGCCCGTCGGAGCGCCTGTGAGCGTGCCTGCCCACTCACAGCCACTCACAGCCGCTCACGCAATTCCCGCCCGGCATCGGCAGTTGATCTCTCACAGTGCAGTTCAACCGCCCTGCGGCGGGGCGAACGCGGCCCCAGCCCGCTGTGAGTGCCCAGGGCTACCGTTCACGGCAACACCACACCTCATATATCGCTCCACCCCGGTTCGGTCCCACCTGAGGGATCCTCGCCGCACCAACCCGGTGCGCCACGCCCACCCGCTCACGCCGGTCGGCACGCGCACCGCGCGGCGACCCCGACGGTCGCACCAACCACCCGCACCACCTGCCTTCCCATCCGCTCTGAGCCGACCCATGAACCCGGTGGGCCGGTCAAACGCGCGTGCCCGCGCGAACCCCTACCCGAAGGAGGACCCAACGTATGTCCACTCCCAACGGCACCCCGCTGACCCGTCACGGCAGCCGCGTGCTCATCCCCTCGGCGAAGCCGACCCCCGCCCGGACCGCCACCGCCGCCGCACCGCCGAAGTCAGCCGCCGCTGTCACCCCGACCGCGACGGTCGCCCCGGCTCCCGCGGCCATCCCGCAGGCAGTCGTCCGCACCATGACCGTCTGCGTCACCGGCGAACTGGCCACGGTGCTCGACAGCACCCGCAACCTCGAACGCCACCTCGGCGTGACGGGCGCCAGCTGCCCGCGGTACTGGGCCATCCCGGCCCTGCGCCTGTGGCAGCGTGGCCAGCTCATCGACCTGCGCCCGGCCAAGACCGGTCCCCGGCAGTGCGCCGGTGGGCCCATCCGCCTGCTCGACCTGGCCGGCATGCGCCACGGTGCCTACGTCGGCGCGAGCGTGCGGCACCAGCACTGGACCCATGTCGTCGCGGGAACGAGGCCGGCCATCCCGTGGCCGACCTTCCTGCAACGGCACCTGTCCGACCCGTCGGGATACCCGATGGACACCGCCACCGGCGAGTTCCACCGGCAGCCGCGCGTGCAGGCCATGCGCATGCACAACGCCGCCACCCACACACCCGGTCAGCTCGACCTGGGCGACCTGGAGATGTTCCAGGCCGGTGTCGCCGCCTACGCCAACTACCACGCCCTCTGGGCGCTGTGCACCGACGCCTTCCTCACCGAGGCCGGCGACCGGATGCAACCGGCAAGCGCGTTCTTCGCCGACCGGATCACCTACCTCGAGAAGGCGGCCCGCCACCTGGACTCCCTCGACGAGGACCAGCGGCTGTTCGCCATCGACCTGCACCACCCGTGAGGCCGGCCCACCAATTGCGCCCCCAGCAACCGAAGGGACCCGCGGCGGGCCGACTGGTTTGACCCATCTGCGTCACCGCACCGCTCGGGCCAGCACACCACCCCTCGTTCCTAAAGGGACCTGTTGCTGCCCGACCGATTGCACCCCATCCCACTCCCCGCGCAGTGCCGCCTCGCGCGGCGCTCCCGTCCCTCCCACCCACAACCGTCATGGAAGGAGCAGCATGTCCCGCTACCTGTACTTCGACCTGCAAGCCGTCGCCGCCCAGGCGCGGCACGCCGTCCTCGCCGACCGGAACGTGCCTATCCGCTGCGGCACCGCCGGCGAGAACGGATCGGCGGATCCGGCGCTGCAGCTCTACCGCTACGGCGGGCAGCCCCGGCTGGCCGGCAACGGAGTCCACTGCGCCTACGAGGCGCTGCCGCCGTCGGTCGCTGCGGACAACAGCCTGGCCGTTCCCGCCGTTCGGCTGCCGCACAAAGACGACGCGCAGGCCCTGCCGCTGCTCGACAGCGCCAGACCGTCGCTGATGGACCTGCTCACCCAGGGCCTCCTCGACGGCGCGCGGTGGGTGATGGTCGACCCCAACACCCTCGCCGTCGGTGTCGGCCGGCGCCGCATCCGACGCCGCGCCCTCGCTGATCCCCGCTGATCCCCGTCACCAGATCCCTCGGTGGGCCCGTCTGTCGCCCTCGCGCACAGCCGGACCCACCGGGGGCGCAACGCCCGAAACGGCCGGTGACCCAGCACCTCACGCCCAGCCGACGACGGCGCGACGCCTCGCCGCCGACCTGCAGGTTGGCCACGACGCACCCCTCCCACAGGCCGGCTGCCCGCGATGTTGCGCAGCCCGGCTGATCGCCCCCGAGCGCTCGGACAGCAAGGCCCGCTCGCAACCCACCCCTGGGGCGAGCACTTCAGGGCGCCGGGCGCCCCGGGCCGGGGTACCCAATCCCGAGCCTGGCCGGCAACAGGCCGCCCTTTCCCTCTTCCGTCGCCGACAACTCGATGCTCATTCGGATCCGGCTGCGCTCCATGCGACCGCCCTGGCCGGCCGTCCGCGAGATCACCGCTACCCGCCGCCGTCCGCCTCAGCAGCCACCCGCCGCTCACGGACAAGCGCTCTAGGCCAGCGGCGTCCCGGATCGCCTACCGGATCTCGGGGCGTGTCCCGAGGTCCGGTCATCGCACTTGATCAGCGCCGCGTTCGAAGCGTGGATCAGTGCTGACCTCACACGAAAGGACGATGCCCATGACCGACGCACCGGAGCCTGTACCGGCCCACGCGATGTTCAAGGTCCTCGCCGCGCTCGCGGAACTCGGGGAGGCCACCGCCGCCGCCGTGGCCGACAAGGCCGAGCTCGGCTACTCCACCGCCACCGCGAAGCTGCGTGCCTGGGAGCAGACCGGGCAGACCGAACGCATCCACACCGAGAGCAAGCGTGCCGTGTGGCGGCTGACCGACGCTGGCCGCGCCACCGTCGGCACGGATCAGGCCGCGGCAAATGACAGCCCGCCCGATGTGCTGCCCAACGAGCCGGCACGGCCTGCCTCCGACGACCCTGCCGAGGTCACCGACACCGCCGAAACACCCGAGGAGCCCTCCACGCCGGAACCCGAGAATCCCGCCCACGGGAAACCCTCGACCTGCGCCAGCGACACGACCGCCCCGCCGGACGTACCCACGCCGTCCGACGGTGAGGAAGAACCCGTGGCCACGACCGACGGGGACAGCCAGCAGTCTGTCTCCACGCCCGACCGCACCGACCCGGACACCGCAGCCCCGTCCGATCACCCAGCCACCGGAGGCAGCCGCCGGGCGAAGGGCTCCCTGCGAGGGGCGGTACTGGACATCCTCGAAGCCCACCCCGACCGGGCCTACAAGACCAGCGAGCTGTGCAAGCTCATCGACGCCGCGAACGCCGGCAGCGGCGCGAAGAAGGCCAGCGCGGGCGCGGTCGTCAACGCGCTGGTCAAGCTCGTCGCCGCAGGGAAGGCCGTGCAGACCGTGGAAAAGCCGGCCACCTTCCAGCTCGCCCCCACCACCAGCGGCCGATAGCCGCCGGCCACCTATCAGGCAGCCCGAGGGCGGGCGTCGAAGTTGGCGCCTCACGCCCGCCCCCGGTGCTCCTTCTCAGACAAGGAGCGTTCCCAGTGTCTTCCATCCTGCACACGATCGCCATCGCCGTCGGCGGGATCCTCGCCGGTCTCGCCCTCGCCGCCGCCCTGCTGTGGCGGCAGCGGCAAGAACTGCGCGCGGCCCGCTACCAGGCCAGCCACGACGAGATCACCGGCCTGCCCAACCGGCGGCTGTTCCTCACCCGCCTGACCGCCGTCCTGGAGGACAACGCGCCGGTCGGGGTGGTGCTGCTGGACCTCAACCGGTTCAAGACCGTCAACGACACCCTCGGCCACGAGGTCGGCAACGACCTGCTCCACCAGGTCGGCCGCCGACTGGCCAGCCTCCCCGCCCCCGTGCGGGTCGCGGCCCGGCTCTCCGGCGACGAGTTCGCCCTGCTGGTCACCGGCGACCGCGAAGACACCGCCGCCGCGGCCGACGCCGCCTGGCAGGCGATCGCCGCCGACTCGATCCGCGTCGTCAACGGCGACCTGCAGGTGACCGCCTCAGTCGGCTACACCCACACCCACCACCCGAACACCAGCACCCGGCAACTGCTCACCCAGGCCGACCGCGCCATGTACGAGGCGAAACGCGTCGACGGCGGCGTACGCGAGTACCTGCCCCACCGCACACCCGCCCTGCGCAGCCGCAGCCGTCACGGCGGCTGACCCCGCACCCCGCATGTCACAGGCCCCGCAGCCACCCGGCTGCGGGGCCTTTCGCCTGCCCACCCCTTTGCAAGGGAGAACCTGGTGCTGTCCTCCAACACTGTCCGCACGCTCACCGATTGCCTCATCGCAGCAGACGCCGACGCCGAGCAGATGGGCTGGGGTCAGCCCCCGACGCTGCTGCTCGTCCACGACTGGCTCCTGTCCGCCAGGCCGAAGCGACGACGCAATATGCGCAGCCTCGAGTTCCCGCTGCACCCCGACGACCTGCTCGCCGACCCGGCCGGGCTGCCCGCGCTGCTGCACCGCCTCGCCGCCGGGCTGACTAACCCCATCGAAACCACCCCGTACCAGGCCACCCTCGACACCATTATCAGCCGGATCCGCGCGACCACACCGGACGCACGTCTCGTGGCCTGGGCCGCCTGCTACGACGACATCCACACACTCGACGGGCAGCCACGGCAGGCCCGCCGCGTCGACGCCGTCGACGCCGACGGGCGCGTCTACCAGCTCACCCACCTGCGCGGCGAGGACCACCCGCGGGTCCGCGTCGACGACGCCCCCGACCCGGGCGACATCCCCGCCACCTACCCCGGTCTGGTCGCGCTGCTGGCCGCCACCGTCCACCACGTCGAGACCAGGACCGCCGGGGGCATGCCACGGCCGCAGCGGTCCCGCCTCCGCACCGAGCCCGAGGAACCGATCTTCGGCGTGTGCGGGCCCGACGGCGCCTCCATCCGCTGCCGGGTCTGCGGCGCCGTCGACGAGATCGACTCCGACGAGATGCCCTCCATGGCCGGCTACGGCGAAGACACCTACACCAAGTGCACCCGCTGCGGATCCGTCGAGACCACCGACCCGATCTTCGGCTGGCGCGCCAAGCCCGCCATCTGGCCGCCCACACCCGAGCCCGACCAGCCGTGACGTCGTCCGCTGAAGGAGTTTGTTCCGTGAGCACCCACTGCTACATCGGCGCCACCCGGCCCGAGAACCCGCACCTGGTGCACGCCCGGTTCGTGCTCTTCGACGGCCACCCGGCCGTCGTGCTACCCACCCTGGCCGCGATCTGGGCCGGCCACGCCGACCACGACATCTCCGCGTTGATCACCGCGATCCTGGCCGAGGACTGGGAGTACCTCGACCCGGACATCACCGCCACCACGCTGTCCCCGTTCGCCGGGCAGCGTCCGGTGCCGGGCGTCGGCATGACCCTCGCCTCCGAGGTGGACCCGCCGGAGCCGGTCACGGTGTTCCCGCTGTGCCACGCCCGGCACTTCGATGCCGAATGGATCTACCTCATAGAGTCGGGCACCGGCACCATCGCCGTGCACACCAGCGACGGCACCCGCGTCGCCACCTACCCACTCGTCGGCTGGCTGCATCCTGCCCTCACCGGCCGGGCCGAGCGGCCATGCGGGTCGCGACCCGCGGTCGGAGCGTTGCGGTGAGCGCCCGCGCCCTCGCCGTGATCGCCGCCGGGGTGATCGCCGTGCTGGTGTTGTGCGCGGGCGCCGCTGGCGTCCTGTTCACCGGCGGCGGCACCGCGTCGGCGGCCTGCTACGGCGCGGCCGGTCCGGATGGGCAGCCGCTGCTGCCCACCCTCACCATCTCCCCACCCGCCCGCGCCGGTGGGTGGGACAGCGAGCAGACGGCCAACGCCGCCGTGATCGTCGCCGTCGGCGCGGATCTGAAGGTCCCGCCGCGGGGCTGGGTGATCGCCCTGGCCACCGCCATGCAGGAATCCGGCCTGCGGAACCTGCCCGGCGGGGACCGCGACTCGATCGGACTGTTCCAGCAACGCCCCTCCCAAGGCTGGGGCACCCCCGCTCAACTGCGGGATCCCCGCTACACGGCCGGCAAGTTCTACGCCGCGCTGCTCGCCGTCGGTGGGTGGCAGGCCATGGCGCTGACCGACGCCGCCCAAGCCGTGCAACGCTCCGCCTACCCCGGCGCCTACGCCAAGTGGGAGGACGACGCGATCGCCCTGGTCCGCGTTCTCACCGGCGGCACCCCCGCCGGACCCGTCAACGGTGATCTGGAACAGGCGATGAGCAACCCGCTGTGCCTGTTCGACGCAGGCGACGGCCAACCCGGCAGCGAGCAGGTACCCCTGCCCGCCGGGTTCACCCTCCCGCCGGACACACCGTTGCCGGTCGTGACCGCGATCGGCTGGGCCCTGGCCCAACTCGGCACCCCCTACACCTTCGGCGGGGACTGCACCGCACCCCACTCCGGGATCCCCGCCCGCCAGTGCGACTGCTCATCGCTCATGCAGCAGGCATACCGGGCCGCCGGCATCCCCCTGCCCCGCACCACCAGCGAACAGGTCCACTCAGGCACCCCGGTCGCCGACTACCGCGACCTGCGGCCCGGGGACCTGCTGTTCATCCCCGGCAGCCGCGGCACCACCACCCGCCCCGGCCACGTCGGCATGTACCTCGGCCAAGGACTCATCGTCCAAGCCCCGCACAGCGGCGACGTCGTCAAGATCAGCCGCCTGTCCGCGTGGGCCAGCCAGCTCGCGGCCGTCCGCCGGATCGTCAGTTGACCGGGGCTCCCGCCGTCGGTGTTCGAACAGGCAATCGCCAAAGCCCGAACCCCACCCCTCGGCCTGCTAGCCGGGGCAGTGCCCTTCAGAGACAGGAGGAACACGATGGATCCCACTCGCAGCATGCTGCTCGCCCTCGCCAGGCACGCCGAGGACGCTCGGCTGCGCTGGAACGCCGAACGCGCCGCCATGCGGGCTCGCGGCGAAACGCCTGCCCGCAGCGAGGCGTACGCCTACTACGTCCAGGCCAACGTGTGCCTGATCGCCGCGATCGGCGCGGCGGACCTTCCGGCGGACTTCCGCATCTACGACCTCACGCTGTCCCGCGACCCGGTCGTGGCGGCCGAGCAGTTGCGACAGGTCGTCTTCGCCTACGACCACAGCGGGCCGATCGAGGCCGCGCACGAGGCAGCGCGCCTGGCCTACAAGGCGGCATTCGCCGAACCCGTCACCGCACAGGAACTGCAGTACGTCGGCCTTCTCGCCGGCCTTCCCGCCGCCCGACGCGACAAGGTCGTCGAACTGGCCGAGGAACGCGCCCGCCACGCCGAGGCATGAGGCGCGGAAGCCCCGGCAAACCCACCGGCCCTCATCAGCCGTCCGCAGGCCCACGACCCCTCGTGGCGCGATTCCTGACGGGCGGCTTCGACCGCACACCCCCGTGAAGGGATCCTGTGAGCGTCTACACCCTGACACCCAAACCCGGCTTCGAGCGCTACACCATCCAGGTCGGCTGGAATCCGCACCGCACCTTCTTCGCGACCGTCGTCGACTTCGCCTGGGACCCGGTCACCGACCCCGACAACGAACCCGACACCGTTCGGATCGGCCTGGTCGGGGCGGTTCTCGACCCGGCCGAGGTGCTCCTGGCCGTCGAATCCTACGCCCACATTCCGGCTGACCTGGCCGCCGCACTGCTCGCGGATCAGGCCGCGCACCCCGTGCGCCGCTAACACGAACAACCGCGGCCGCCGTTCGCGCCGCGACGCCAAGGGCCCACATCGCCCTCGCGGATTGCACCTTCTGGTTCATCGGCCGTCGCCTGGCCGACGTGCGTGAACCCTGCCGCACCCATCCGGGCACGGCCGATGAGGCCGTGCCCGGATTCCCTCCAACCATCCAGGGAATCCCAGCCCACCAAGGCGAAGGTTCCCGTCACGCGCCGGCCCCGTCGACTCGCGTCAGGACCAGCAGCCGAAGCCGAGCGCATCCTCGCGCAACGGCACTCCACCGGGCACGGCGACCCGGAATGACGGGCGATCCGAGGCATGCACGCCGTGCCCAGCGCCGCCGGCACCGCCACACGGCGGTGACCCGTCCTGTTCCCGCCGTGGCGGCGGATCGCTCTCACCCGACGCGCCTACCGCGCCGGCCATCTCACCGAGATCGCCCCGAGCCCCTTCCTTCATCTGAACGGAGCACCAGTTCATGACGCTTCACCAGATCCGCATCTACCACAACACCGAGTCACGGCTCACGCCCTACGAGGACGGGCACCGGCTCACGGCAACGGTCTCGCTCGGCCGCGATCTTCCCGCCGGCATCGTGCCTGAGCAGATCGGCGAATGGGCGTTCCACGTGTTCAACGCCGACCTGGACCAGCTCGAGCGCGAGCGCCTCGCACCGGGCGGGGAGATCTCGTTCCTCATCGGCTGCGTCTACCGGCTGCTGCGGCTGCGGTCGCTGTCGGTCGGCGATGTCATCGAAGTGGCCACCGATCGGGAAAGCTGGTGGCTGGCTTGCGACCCACTCCGCTGGCGGCGCATCACACCGCCGTCGAACGTGCACGGGCAGTCGCTGACCGCCGAGAAGGTGTACCAGCACATCGGAGCCCAGACGAGCCACCGATGACCGGCACCCGTCACCCATCCCACGAGGCTGAGTCGGCCGCCTACATCCTGCGGCTGCCGCCCGTCCCGCCTGCCTCGTCCCGGCCGGACATCAGCGCCTACGTCCACACCCCCGACAACCCGGTCCTCGACCGCGAGGCCGCCCTGTTCAGCCTGACCATGAACGGCCGGCCTGGCAGCGCCATCGCCGACGGCGACCTGGTCCGGCTGGTCGACACCACCACCCGGCGGCTCGTCACGGCCGTCGACCACCACACCGGTCAGATCACCGTCACCGACGACCGCGCTGCCATCAGCACCCTCCCGGGCACCGACGTCGACGTGGTCACCCGCGCCAAGCATCCGCCGGTGCCCGACGACCTCTTGGAGCAGCTGACGCTTCCCGAGGCGCGTGCCCGGATGGCCGTCATCGCCTCCGACTACGGCAGGTACCCGCAGTACACGGCAACCTACTTCGCCGGCTGGGTGTTCGGGCGCGTGGCCACGGACATCCACTGGCGCGGCGACCCGCACGCGCCGGTGGACTTCCCGGCCGGGCAGCGAGTGCTCGTCCGCCCCGACAACCGGCCCGTCTACGGCATGAGCAGGCCACACACCATGACCGCCTACTCCACCCGCCGCAGCCGGCACGGCGAAGCCATCGCGGTGTGGCCGCACCAGATCCACCTCGAAGCCTGACCCGGCGTGGTCCCGCCGCCGGCACCGCCTCAGCCCCTTTTCGGGAGTCCCTCCGTGAACGATTTCATCGACGTCCTGCGGCACCTCGCCCACCGCGACGATGCCGACATCGACCCCGGCCAGATCGGTGTCACCGCCGCGCCGCACCCCGACGCCGTGTGCGCCTTCATCGAAGCCAGCTGCGCGCTCGTCGCCGCAGACGCCCAGGAAGCCCTGCTGGCGCGGACCCTGTTCACCGTCCACGACAGCACCGCCGACCTGGACAACCTCGTCACCGCGGGACAGCGGATGCGCGCCATCGAGGACGCGCTCACCCGCGCATACGCACAACGGGACACCGCGCGCAGCCGGTACCGCGAGGCGTGCGTCGTCCTGCGGCACGACGGCGCGCTTGTCGACACCACCTCGCAGGCGGAGCCCCCGCACGGCGCTGCCCGCTGACAGGGCCCGGCCGCACACACAACCCACTCAAGAACGGATGACCATGACCAGCTCAAACAACACGAGGCCACCGCAGCCGGACCATCCCGGCCCGAATCCCCGCTCGGCCGCCGGCACCTACCAGGTAGGGGATCGTGTCGCCCTCGAGTACACCAGCGATCCGCACACGCGGCTGCGGCCGGGTGACGAGGGCACCGTGCGCCGCTACGACCCCGATCAGCGGATCCTGGAAGTGAACTGGGACAGCGGCTCCCGGCTGTCGATGCTTCTCGGCGAAGGTGACCGTGTCCGCCGGCTACCCGACGCCGGCTGGCAGCGGGTGCTCGGCGCTCTCCGCGAGGCGGGGGCGGAAGCCGGCCGCAACGCCGCCGAGTGGTGGGCGCAGGACACCATCGGCGGGCGGGCCCGCGGCGACGTGGCGGCGACCGCGCGGGAGGTCCTCACCGAGATCGAGGCCGCCACCGGTCGAGACATCGACGGGCTGCCCGTTTTTGACCGGGACGACCTTGCCGCCGGCCACACCCGCTACGCCGAGCACGCCCCGCCAGACGCCCCCGAGTGGGAGGCCCTGACGGGCCCGCAGCGTGACCAGGCGCGGTGGGCGTGGTGCGACGGCTTCGACGAAGCGGTCGAAGCCGAGGCGGCCCGGCAATGCCGCATCGTGCTGCACCCCGACGGTGACGACCGGGACCTGCGCCACGTGTACCCGGACCAGGTGCGCCTGGGCGGGCCGGGGGTGTTCGCCGGGGACTGGGCGTGGACGCCGAACGCCGCTGGGGACATGCGGGTCCCGGTCGGATACGTCGGCGTCCTGGTCGACTACTGGAACGGGTGGGCGGTGTTCACCTGCACCCGGCAGGTGGCCGAGGCGATCGTCGCCGATCAGCAGGAAGCCCGCGACCGCTACCGGCAGGACCTCACCGACCGGGGCGTCCCCGAACACCTGCGGGAGCGTCTAATCGACGAGTCCCTCGCACGGATGTGGTTCGACGGCGACGTCATCATCGCCGACGAGACCCGGGTGCACGCCGACCCTGCGGCGATGCACCGCATCGCCCCGGACGGCGACGGCCGGTACGCCGTGATGGGCCGCGCCTGGGCCTGGACGCCCGTGCATCCCTACGCCTGCGACCGCATCGCCGGCGAGATCCCCGACCCGCCACCAGCCCTCGGAACCTCTCCTGCGAGAGGAGCGCCCGGTGCCTGACGACCACGAGGCCGTGCGATCGTTGGAGCCTGGGGAGATCGTCACCGTCGCGCCCGCACTCGTCGACGAGATGGGCGAGTACCTGTACGTCGTCATCGACGGCTTCAATGACCCCCGATACACGCTCGCCCGCCTCGGCGGCGACGGATACCAGTGGCCCAACGTCCCACGCGAGCACCTCAACCCGGTGGCACCAGAGCGGATCATCCGGGTCTCCGACAAAGATGGAGAGGCGGCCTACGTCGCCGGCTAGAAGGTAGGCCGCGCCGCCCGTCACGGTGGACCAGAAACCCGCTCCGGTCGCTCGAGCAATCGCCGTCTCGCCGTCGCCGCTGCCCGCACCGGGACTCGACCGGGCACGACGCCTCCCCTCGAGCAAGCCGTCAGCCGCCCCATTCCCACCACACGTCAGCGCCGCCCTCGTCGCGCATCAACCGCGTAGAGGGCGGCGCTGCTTTCCCCTTCTCTGAAAGGAATCACCTTGATGGCAACCAAGACGGTTGTCGTGGTCACGGACGACATCGACCACAGCACCGACCACGTCGCCACGCACCACTTCGCGCTGGACGGCGTGGAGTACGAGATTGACCTGGCCCCACACAACCTGCAGGCGATGCGGGACGCCCTCGCCCCATACATCGCGGCGGGCCGCCGCCTCACGAGGCGGCCCGCCGGACGCCGCCGCCCCGGCACCCGCGACGGCCGCTCGCCCGACACCGGTGTCAGCGACTCCCAGGCCACCCGCCAGCAGTTGAGGGCACCCACGCCCCGCCGGCACGGCCCGACCCCGCACGCGTCCCGCGCTGCCGGGCGGACCGGTCAGGAGAGGCGCTGATGGCACACCACCTGTTCGCGGTCCTCGTACGCGCCACCGCCACGGTCACCACCATCGACGCGCACCTGGCCAAGCCGATGCGCCTCGCCGCACGCACTCACCCCATCGACGGCTACCGGCTCGGTGGGCAGGTCACCGGAGCGTGGGACCCGGCCTACGACCCCGCCGCCGACCCGAACAACTGGCACACCTGCGGCGCCTGTGGCGGCACCACCCTCGTCCACGGCGCGCAGTGCCGCGAGTGCGCCGACGCCGTGGAAGCCGGCCGCAGGCCCGGCACCGTGGTGCCCTGGAGCTACACCGACTGGGCGCGGTATCCGGGTGACATCGTGGCGTTGCCGAGGCTGCTGCACCCCGGTTGGCGGTTCCCGGCGGGCCGCACGCCGGTCGCCTGGGTCGACCTGGCCGGCGTCGTGTGGCTCGACACCAACGCAGCAATCCTCACCCGGACGGACACCGGTGCGGTCCCGCCACGGCTGCTCGCGGTCTTCCGCGACCTGATGATCGGGCGCCGCGACCCCGATCCTGCGGCTCCGCCAGCACGGCGGCGGCCTACCCCGGCCGTCTGGTCCGCGACCTGGCGGCACCCACATCCGCGGCGTCCCCGGGTCCGGTTCGAGCCGGCTGACTGGTCGGTGGCGGTGGTCGATGCCCACTCCTGACTACCTGCCCCGGCGTGGCGGTACCGCCGTGTTCTCCGGCCCGTGGCTGCGCTACGAGCCGACCCACGGCTCCCACCGCTACTACGAGGCATACACCGCGACAGTGATCGGCTGGTGGAACGGCGCGGTCGAACTCAGCGTCGACGCCGAGACAGCCGACGCCCTCGCCCTCACGTTCTCGCAGATGGCGGAGTACGTGGGCGGTGACTGGCGGACCGTCGACTTCGACGGACGCGTCCTCACCGTGGCCCGCCCGCTGTCCCTCGGCGGCGGCGTCCACATCGTCGAACCCAACGGCGGCCGGTACCGGATCGGCTGGGGCCTGCCCTGGTTGCCTGTCGACCCCCGCTGCTGCGATCGCATCGTCGGCAACGGCCGGGCGACCTGACGAGCCGACATGCCCTCGCACCGGCGGTGTCACGCCGTCCTGCGATGAGCCTGCTCCAACTGCCCCTCTGATTCCTGTCTCCGCTGCGCGGACGTTGCTTCTGCCCGCGCACCCGGAGACGGGTGCGCGGGCCCTACCCCCGATGGGAGGACCCGTATGGATCCCACAACCCCAGCCGCCACCCCACCTGCGACGGATGGCAGGCGCCCCGGCTACCTGTACCACAAGGTCGCCGCGCACCTGGCCGCTCACCCGGACCAGATGCTCACGGTCGGGGAGATCACCAAAGCCCTCTCCGCCCCCTCGACCGGGGCGGTGTTCGAAGCCTTGAAGAAGATGGCCGCCGCCGGATACGCCACCCACCAGAGCGGCCCGCACCGGTTCCAAATCACCCAGGCCGGCATCGACGCCGCCGGCACGATGCCACCGCCCGCCCCGCGCACACCCGCCCATGGCCGCCGGGCAGGACGGCGGCAGCCCGTCGCCCGCCCGAACGGTGACCTGTACTTCCCCCGCAAACTCGCGGGCGCCACCGATGTGGACGTGCTGCGCCGGCTACGCGACAAGCGCATCCCGGTGCTGCTCTACGGCCCGCCGGGCACCGGCAAGACCGCCCTGGTGGAGGCCGCGTTCCCCGACCTGCTCACCGTCGCCGGTACCGGCGACACCGTGGTGGAGGACTTCCTCGGCACCTTCATCCCCCTCCCGGATGGCGGGTTCGAGTTCGTGTACGGGCCCCTCGTCACCGCCATGCGGGCAGGGCGGGCGCTGCTGGTCGACGACGCCACCCTCATCCCCCCGAAAGTCCTGGCCGTGCTCTACCCGGCGATGGACGGCCGCCGCGTGATCACCATTCCCGGCTACCGCAACGAACGCGTCGAGGCCGTTGACGGGTTCTACGTGATCGCCGGTCACAACCCCGGCGTCCACGGCGCGATCCTGACCGAGGCGCTGGCGTCGCGGTTCGACGTGCACATCGAGGTCACCACCGACTGGGACCTCGCCCGCCACCTCGGCGTCCCCCGCCCCGCCGTCGAGGCCGCCATCTTGCTGAACGCCGATCTCGCCGCCGGGCGCGTCGGCTGGGCGCCGCAGCTACGCGAGCTGCTCGGCTTCACCCGCGTCAGCAAGGCCCTCGGCCCGGCGGCGGCCGTGGCGAACCTCGTCGGCCGCGCCCCGGCCGAGGACCGCGAGCAGGTCCTCGCCGCCCTGAGGCAGCGGTTCGGCACGGACATCACCCCGCTGACCCTCGGCAAGCAACGCTGACCAACCCCCTGGAAGGAAAGTTCATGTCTCATCCCTCCACCCACCGGGCCGCCGGCACTACCACCTCGACTGCCAGGGTCCCGGACTGGGACGCGTGGAGCGACGCCTGGACCCGGCACATCCCGGTCCTGACCGGTCGCACCGACCTGACCGTCACCGTCGCCCCAGGGGCGGGCGGCGGCGCCCCGGCCTGCTTCTACCCCGACGCCCGCCGCATCGAAGTCGACGCCACCCACATCGGTGCCCCCGACATCACCGACCCCCGCCGCGCCGGCCACAAACGCCTGGTGCCGACCGCGTACGGGCTGCTCGTGCACGAAGCCGCCCACGCCACCCACAGCCTGTGGACAGCGCCTCCAGGCACGCCGCCGGTCGTCGCCGCCGTCGCCGAACTCCTGGAAGAGTCCCGTGCCGAGAACCGGCAACGCGGCAGGCGCCGCGCCGACCGCAGGTGGCTGCGCCACACCGTCACCACCCTGCTCGACCCCGCCGACGCGCCGGTCGACGACGCCTGGCACGCCGCCCACCTCGCCGGCCTGCTCCTCGCCCGCGTCGACGCCAGGATCATCACCGCCAAGGACATCCGTGGGGTGCGGGCCGCCGTCACCGCGGTCCTCGGCCGCGACAAACTGCGGCAGCTGCGCGACGTGTGGCGCCACGCCCACACGGTCGACGACACCGACGCCGACACGATGATCGACCTGGCGTGGCGGTGGTGCCGCATCCTCGACATCGACCCTCACCAGCAGCCGCAGCCGCCGCAGCCCGACCCCGGCGAGTTCTCAGGCCAGCTCGCCCAGGCCCTCGCCGACTACCTCGCACACACCCTCGGCCTGACCCCCGCCGAATACGCCGCCCAACAGATCAACACCCGGCATGGGGCGCCCGCGGCGTGGACACGCCGCGACCCCACCGACGCCGAACGCGCCGCCGCCCGCACTTTGGCCGCGCGGCTGCGCCGGGCCCGCACCCACTCACCGGAACCCGACACACGGCCCAGCCCGATACCACCCGGGCGGCTGCGCACCCGGCACGCCATCACCGCGAAAGCGCAGATCGCCGCCGGCAGCATGCCCACTGCCACACCGTGGCAGCGCCGCGCCCAGATCCCGCCGCCGAAGCCGACCCTGCACCTGGCCGTGCTCGTCGACACCTCCGCATCCATGCGCTCCTACGCGGCGCCGATGTCCTCAGCCGGGTGGATCCTCGCCCACGCCGCCCGCACTAACCAGGCCACCACCACCATGATCGGCTTCGGCAGCCAGGCCACGCTGCTCGTGCCGCCCCGCCAGCGGCCCGCCCACGTCCTGCAGATGTGGGCGGCCGGAGGCACCACCGCGTTCATCGACGCGGTGAAACTCGCCGACCAACTGCTGAACCTGCGCCAACCCGGCAGGTTGCGGATGCTCGCCGTCGTCTCCGACGGCGACCTCCCCGACACCACACCGGCGCAACGGCTGATCACCACCTTGCACCAGAGCGGCTGCGCGGTGCTGTGGCTGCGCCCCGCCAACCTGGCCGGGCACACCTTCACCCACACCACCACCCTGATGGTCGCCGACCCCGTCCAGGCCGTCGACGCCATCGCCGACGCCGCCGTCACCGCACTCGAACACGCCTGACCACGCACGAACCGACCAAGGCGCCGGAGCCGGCTGTCGGCAAGACCGACACCAGTAGCCGCCACGATCGGTCGCCGCTCCCGGGTGCTCGTGACGCCCACGCCCCGCCGCTGACCTCGCTGTCTCACTTCGCACGAACCAGGCCGTTGCCCGGCCACCCGCGCACCAGCGCAAACCCGGGCACGGCCGGGCCGTGCCCGGGTTTCCCACCCACGAGCTCGAAAAGGGGAAACCCGATGACACTGCCCGCGCTGATTCACCCGACCGGCGCGCCCACCGCCGTCACGACGAGCACGACGACGCGTGCGCCTCAGCCGCGCATCGCCGTCGTCGGCGGATCTCTCACCGGCTGCGCCACGGCACTGCTGCTCCAGCACGCCGGTTTCCACCAGGTCACCGTGTATGAAGCAGCCCCCGATGCCGCGCCGCGCGGCGGCGGGCTGATCGGCCTGGAACACCCCGCCCTGGACATCCTCGACCGCCTCGGCATCGACCAAGGCGAGTTCGTCGCCTCCGACTCCGAGACCGTCTGTCAGGTCACCGTCCGCGCCCGCCAGCCCATCCACACCCTCCGGCAGGTCTACCCGGGCCGCAACACCACCTGGACGCTGCTGCACGCCGCGCTGGCCACCCGCCTGCCCGCCGGGGTGCTGCGCACCGGTCGCCGTGTCGCCGCGCTCGGCGTCCACCACAAGCAACCTGTCCTGACCTTCGGCGACGGCTCCCGCGAGGTCGCGGACCTGGTGGTGTTCGCTGACGGCCGCGCCTCCACCGGCCGCCGCCTGCTCGACCCGTCCCGGCGGCTGCGGTACGCCGGCTACGTCGCCCACCGCGGCCACGCCCCCGCCCCCGACCAGCCGCTGCGGGACTTCCTGCGCCTGGAACCCGGGCCCGGCTGCCAGTACAACGTCGCCCCGGTTCCCGGCGGGCTGGACTGGACGCTCTACCTCACCTGCGGCCCCACCGACTACGCCCACCAGTTCGGGGCGCCGCCCGAGCGGCGGACGTTCGCCCTGCCCCATCACGTCGGGCCGGCGGCCCGCGCGCACGTCGACGAGCATGCAGCCCGGCTGCTGCCAGCCGGACATGCCGCGACGGTGCACGCCACCACCGTGCGGATGGCGGTGCCGGTGATGGACATCGACCCACCCACCCGCATGGCCTGGCCCATCGGCACCGGGTGGGCCGTGCTCCTGGGCGACGCCCTCGCCCCCGTGCGCCCGCACACCGCCCGGGGCGCGAACAACGGCATCGAACAGGCCGCCGGCCTCGTCACCGCCCTCACCCAGCACCACCGCTGGGGCGCCGACCTGGCCGCGGCCCTACACGGCTGGCAACGCCGCCACCTGCCCGCCGCGGTCGCCGCCGTCAACCGAGGCCCCGTCATCGGCGCCCGCCTCGGCCTCGGCCATCACCCCAGCTGAGCACCCCTTCAACCTGACCGACCTGCCGGCGGCAGACACCTGATCTGCCGCCGGCCCCATTGCCGGCCCCGCACGCCACGCCCACCGGCGGCGGAGCCCTTTCCTCGCAAAGGAGTTACCCCTATGACGCACGACCAGCCGGCCCGGCTGCCGGTGACCTCGATCAGCGACCTCCTCGCCGCCGTGCCCTACCTGCTCGGCTTCCACCCCGCCGACAGCCTCGTCACCATCGGCCTCACCGGCCACCGCATCGCTGTGGCAGCCCGCGCCGACCTCCCCGCCCCCGCCACCATCCGCGACTGGGCGCCGCGGGCGGCGCGGCAGCATCTCGCCCTGCTGCGCAACGTCGACGCCACCACCGCCATCCTCACCGGCTACGGACCCGCCACCACCGTCACCCCGGTCGTCGACGCGATCACCCCACACCTGCACGCCGCGGGCATCACCATCTTCGACACGCTGCGCGTCACCGACGGCCGCTACCACTCCTACCAATGCCAGGACCCGCGCTGCTGCCCACTCGACGGGGTGCCGTTCGACCCGCACTACAGCCCCACCGCGGTACACGCCATCGTGGCCGGGCAGACCGCCCTGCCCGACCGGGCCGCACTCGTGGCCAGCCTCGCCCCCACCGGCAGCACCGGCATGGCCGAGGCCAGCCGCAGGGCGCAGGAACGCGCGCTCGCCGCCCAGACCTCCGGCGGGCGGGCGGCGCTCATCCGCGCCGGCAAGAGAGCCGTGAACGAGGCATTCGCCCGCTACGCCGCCGACGCCGTCCTCACCGACGACGAGGTGGCCTGGCTAGCGGTTCTCCTCGCCGACATCGCCGTCCGCGACCATGCCGGAAAGGCCACCGGGACCGAGCCCTTGCGCCTCGCCCTGTGGACCGATATCACCCGCCGCGCCGACCCCGCCTACACGGCCGCCCCCGCCACCCTGCTCGCCCTCACCGCCTGGCGGCACGGGCAAGGCGCCCTCGCCGCCGTCGCCCTCGACCGCGCCCTCACGGCCGACCCCCACTACCGCCTCGCCCGGCTCATCGACCACGCCCTACGCCACGGCATCCCACCCACCGCCCTCGACGACGGGCCCACCTCCGGCAACCCCGCCCGGTAACAGCCCGCACCAACCCCGCCACGGGCGTCCGGCCACCTACCACCCGGACGCCCAGTTCTCGATCACCCGCAAGGAGAGCCTGATGGCATTGCACCTGTACTTCGACCTCACCGACACGCTGCGGCTGGCCGAACACGCCGTCGCCGCCGGCGACCACGCCCACACCTTCACCGAACGCGACGAGCAGACCTCCTGCCGGGGCGCGTTGGAGTGGGTCCACGACCACGGTGTCTACCTCATGTCCAGCGGCCTGCCCCGCCTGAAAGACCCGAACCGGCCCGAGGCCAACCTCGTCGTCTACGCCCACGGCTGGAATCCCGACACCGACGGCCACCGCCACGACCCCGACCTCGGCGGCGACGACTTTGTCGAGCACGTGCACCTCACCGAGCAGCCCACACCGCTGATCGACACGCTGCGCGCCGCCCACGCCGCCGGCTACCGGTGGCTGCACCTGACCGTCAGCGCCGACACCTACGAGGTGCGCGTGGCCCGCACCCGCCGCCCCGACTGACCACCCCCGCCACCCCGGCCCCGCCCCCACACCTGGAGGCGGGACCGGCGGCTGTTCACCGACTCGGAGACCCCATGTCCACCCCTGAGAATCCCCAGCCGCGACCGGCGAGCCTGGAGGCCGTCCTGCGTGACGCGTGGGACGCCTTCCACCCCGCCCAACCTGCACCACTGGGCTGGCTCACCCACACCGCCGCCCGCATCCACGACCACCTCCGCACCCAGCAGCCCACCCCCACCGCGGCCGCGGCGCTTCCCACCGTCGACGAGCAGTCCACTGCCCTGCGCCGCCGTGTGTGGCAGGCGCTGCGTGACGCCGCAGCCGACGACGTCATCGCCCCGGATGCCGCCGACCACATCCTGGACACCCTCGATCTGCCCGGACTGCCGCGCCGCTGGCAGATCCGCCTCACCCTGCCCCTGTGGATCGAGGTCACGGCCACCAGCCGGGACGACGCCGTCGACGCCGCCGAAGACGCCATCGACGCCGCCCTCACCGGCACCGGCCACGACACCTACCTCGACTGGGACAACACCACCCGAGAAGACGCCACCCCCGGCGCCATCGACACCACCACCGACACGCCCGCCGACCTGCGTTCGGCCACCGCAGCCCCGGAACCAGACCACGAAGCCCACGCCAGTTAGCTCATCCGCCGCCGCAGTGTCCCGGCCATACCGCCCGCGCCTAGCAGCGCGCGTCGACGACTTGATCAACCCGAAAAGTCGAGCGTCACTGCACCCGGCCGCCACCCCTGTGGCGAACCCGACCGCGTCAGCCCATGCCGCTGGCCGCAGGGGTCGCGGCCTTGTACCGGCCGAAACACCAACCGGAAAGGACTGCGACTCATGGTCTCGCCGCACCGCCGCGCGATACCGCGCACCGTCACCGACGTCTTGTTGTGGCTACTCGCCAGCGACGTCGCCGCCGCCCACCAACCCCAGCCGCACCGGCCCGACCGCTGCGGCAACCTGCGCTGCGCCGGCCAGGCATACCCCTGCCCACCGGCACGCGACGCCCACCGCGCCCACCAGGCCGCCACCCGGCCCCAGCCGCGACCGCGAGGCCGCGCACGGGTGACCCCGCCCGCCCACCGGGTCACCGGCTGGTTCCGGCCCGCCCACACCCAGCCCCGCGCCGCCTGAAGCCACAGCGACCCCGGCAGTCCGCCAAACCCCAACACACATCGATGGAGGTGCCGTGAGTTTTCGTACCGAGTCGACCCTTGCCGGCTATGCCCGCGCGACGGTCGACCTGCGCGCACGCATGACCGAATACACGCGCAGCCGCTTCGCCCAGCAGTACCTGAGCGCGTTCCTCGAACCCGCCCTCGACGCGACCACCGACAGCTCTGACCACACGGCGGCCGTCACGGACGCGTTCAGCCGGATCGCCCACCAGCCGTGGCAGGACGGCGAACCCTACGTCCTCGCCCCCGCCATGACCGCGATCATCGCCGCCGCCGCCCAAGCCCTCGACCTGTCCGGCGACATCATCGGCAACGACGTCGCCCCCAGCGACGCCGGCGTGCTGTTCCTCCCCGAACCCATCTACGAGCGTGGCGTCCACGGCCAGGTCACCTCGATCGGCGCGATCGCCTGGGCGAAATTCCACAACACCGGCAACGGGCGTACCGGCTGGTGGATCACCGGCTGGGCCGACCGCGACGACCCCCTCGACCCCGCCGCCGCCCGACGCCGACGCCAACTCGCCGAAGCCCCCGAACTCGCCGCCCAGTTCGGCCCCTACGTGCTCCACTCCTTCGCCGAGATCCCCATCGGCACCCCCATCGCCGCCCGCAGCGAACCGGCTGAGGAAGTCGACCGCGACTGGGAGACCGCGCCCGACGGCCGCTTCTGCATCGACGAATCCGCGCTGCGGATGCGCGCCGTCGCGGCGGTGCTGTACGCGTTCTGGCGCATCCAGGAACAGCCCATCGCCGCCGTCGCCGCCCCGCCCCTGGACCGGCCCGCCCGCCGTCGGGCGCTGCGCGCCAGCCTGCGCCACGACACCCGCGTCGTCATGCTCCGCCGCACCAAACCCGTCGCCGAACCCACAGGCGAGGCGAAGTGGCACTACCGGGTGCGGTTCATCGTGCGCGGCCACTGGCGGCGTCTCGTCAACGCCGACGGCCAGCCCTACCGCATCTGGATCCACTCCTACATCAAAGGCCCCGACGGGGCGCCGCTGCTGCTCGGCGAAACCGTCTCCGTCCTCGCCCGATGACCCGACCCCACCCCCGCGATCAGCAGGAGCTACGCCTGATGCACGACGCCGGATACCCCTTCGACACCGCCAACCGCGCCTACCAGCGGTTCCTCTCCCTCGCCAGCGACCACTTCGAAGTCCTCAGCTGGGACAACGCCACCACCGGCCGGCCCACCCTCATCACACTGACCGACATCGGCAGCCGCGACACCTTCAGCCTGGCCCTGCTCGACAGCGTCGAGGACCGCGCCCCGCACGCGCTGCTCGCCGTCACCACCACCGGCGCGCTGTCCCTGCACGGCCCGATCGAGGGCCGCGCCGCCACCGCCGACTACGCACCCCACCTGGCCATGCACCACCCCGACATCGCCGCCACCACGCCCGTGGCCCTCCACCACCCCACGCAGGCACGCATCAGCGACGACGAGTGGACAGCCGTCCCACCAGACATCGCCCAGGTCGCACGAACCACCACCGTCGACGCCCCGCGCGTGGCGCTGGCCCTGCTGGACCGCGACCGCGCCCGCCTCGCCGTCGTCGGCCCCTTCGCCACCCTCGACACCGCCGACGCCTGGCAGCCCGAAGCCGACGGGCAGCCGCCGACCGACAGGCTCCTGCTGCCCGTGCACGCCCCGGACAGCACGTACTGACCGGACGTGCCCACCCGACTATCACCCATCCCCGCCGCGTCTGCGAGGCCATCCCAGCAGTCACCGCCAGCGGTACCAACCATGCCAACGAAAGGGGCGTCGCCGACGGCGGCGCCCCTTCAGCTATCCCAGGAGGCAGACATCATGGAACCTGTGCCCGACGATGACGCCGGCCGACAGGAGGAACTCAGCGTCGGCGACCCGGTCCTCGGGAAGTCACGGCTGCTGTCGCGGCAGTGCGACACCTGCATCTTCGCCCCCGGCAACCGCATGCACCTCGGACCCGGACAGCTGCGTGCCCTCGTCGCTGAGGTCCGCGAGCAAGACTCCTACATCATTTGTCATGACACGTTGCCGCATTACCTATACCCGCAGGCGAAGCCGGCGATCTGCCGCGGTTTCGCCGACCGCTACCGCACCCAGGCCCTGGAGCTCATCGAGCGGCTCTGGGGCTTCGTGGAGGTCGACCCACCGCAACCGTCCGAGCAGCACGACAGCGTGGAAGGAACTGACCAGTGACCGGCATCGACGACTTCATGCGCCGCCAGAGCCAGATGATCGACCGGGTCGGCTGGTCGGTAACCCTGGTGCACCCGAGCGGCGACGATGACACCGGCAGCCCGTACGCCTACACGGTCGGGCTCACCGCCCACGGCTATCCCGAGCTGCTGATCGCCGGCCTCGACCCCGCCATCTCGCAGCAACTGCTCAACGACCTCGCCGCCCGCGTCTACGACCGCGCCGAACGCTTCAGCCATGGACAGCGCATCGGCGACCTGATCGCCAGCTACGACGCCGCCATCATCGACGGCGAACCCACCGAACAGCTGTACCCGGGGGCCGCGATCGCCCGATACGGGCAGGAGCAGGTCCGTGTGCAACAGATCGTCTGGCCCGACCCCGACGGGCACTTCCCCTGGGATGACGGCTACGCCTACCCGTCCGAAGTGCAGCCAGTCATCGACCGTCCCTGAAGTCCGTACGCGCCGCCGAGCCAGGGCCTGCCGCCGACGGCGGCCGGTCAGACGGACATCGCCTTCCCGTCGGCAGCGTGAGGCATCAGCCGCGTTGCGCCCGCGATGACGGTGGGCTGGACAGGACGCCCCGTCCAGCCCACCGCCTGGAAACTGCAGTAGATAACCCCGGCCTGCTAACGCCTTCACCAACACGCGCGTGATACCCCGGAATCCCCGCACCCCGCGACCGCACCGCAGCTGTTGTCGCATTCCGCCGCTACCTTTTGTGCGCGGTCTCTAACACACCGTCAACCTGGGGAGGTTGGAGTGGCTCGACGCAAGCGGCGACGGGGCAAGCGCAGCGACGCGATGACGCTCGCCGCGATCGGCGGGGGCCTGCTCGCCGTGTCGGCCGTAGTTCAGGTCGTGCGCGAGCACCCGGTCATCGCCTCCCTGGTCGCGCTCGCCGCGCTCGCGAGCGTGAGCGCCTGGCTGTACCTGCGGTGGGCAGGCGCGCGGCAGTTGGCCGAGCACGAACGCAACGTGGCGGTCACCGACCACATGTCCGGGCCGGAGTTCGAGCAATTCGTCGCGCGGCTGATGCGCGCCAGCGGATACCGCAACGTCACCGTCTCCGGAGGCTCCGGTGACATGGGCGCCGACGTAATCGGGCAGTCGCCGTGCGGCCGTCGGGTGGTGGTGCAGTGCAAGCGGTACAAGGGCAACCTGGGCAGCCCACACGTCCAGCGGTTCGCGGGAACGGCCCGCGACATCCACCGCGCTGACGTCGCACTGCTGGTGACCACCGGCCGCCCGACCGCCCAGGCGCGGGAGGTGGCGCTGCGCTGCCGCATCATGCTCGTGGACCGGCCAGCGCTGGCCAAGTGGGTCAGCACACAGGTGCTCCACCTGGAGCACTGAGGCAAGGCCGCACGGCAGCGCCGGGCTCGTGGCTCAGCGAGCACGCGCTGTGCGCGCGACGACGAGGGCCTCCAGAATGGCCTGGTCGACCTTTCGCTACGCACCGGCGCATGGGAGAGCAAGAGACGAGCCCCTTTTGTCGTTGTGGGCCGGCTGCCCATGGGCGAGGTCGGCCAATCGACGGACCCGGCATGGGCCGGCGGGTGTCAATGCCGACGTTTGCCGGCGGGGTGGCCGTTGCGGCGTCCGGCCCGGGTGGTTGCTCGCTGTTCCCAATGGCGGCGCACGGTGCGTTCTGACCTGCCGATCCGCGCGGCGACCTCGGCTGGCTGCAGTGCGGGATCCCGGCGCCGCCAGTAGGCGACGGCGGCGGCGGTATCGGCGGTAACGGCAACGCCATCCGGTGGATCCTCCCCGTCGTAGCCACTGGCACCCGCCGCCGGCCCTGCGTCCGTCGTGAGTGCCGGTGTGGGGGGCAGGCCGGCGTCTGTGGCCGCGGGTACCTGCAGCATGACCTCGGATGGCATGGGATTTGTTGCTTTGGCGGCGGGGCCGGCGGTTTCGTTGAGCGCGTCGGCCGGTAGGTCGATCACGGCGCTGTTGTCGGCGCCGGCTTCCGTGACAGGCGACCGCTGCTCGGTACCGAGCCGGGGCGGTGGTGCCAGGTCATCGTCGCCGTCGCCGTCCACGCCGCTGTCGGGGGCCGGTGGCGCGGGCGGGGTGGCGGCATGTGGCATCAAGATCCAAGAGCGAGTGGATGTCGTCGGCGCCGCAGTATGCGCGGCGGCCGCGGGTGGGTGTTGGTCGGCCGGGAATGCGGCTGAGGTGACCTCGTCGGAGGATTCACGCGGTGATGGGACATGCCGGACGGCTGCTGACAGGGAGTCGGGAGCTGCCGGCGCCCGTGCCGTAGCCCGTTCGGTGGCGGTGGTGTGCGCGGATGTGGCGCGGATGCGGGCGCTGATTTCGACGAGGCTGACGCTGGCGACGATGACGAGGCCGTCGACGGAGATGGGTAGGAGGTAAGCGGCGCCGTAGCCGGTTTCGCCGTAGCGGGCGGCAACACCGACGAGGTGCCAGTAGGACACCCAGGCGGCGATGACGGCGATGACGGTGGCCGCGGTGACGCGGATCGCGCCGAGGTACCAGCGGTGGTGGGGGACGCGGGAGATCAGCTCGACGGTGAGCAGCAGCGCCAGAGGCGGCCAGGCGGCGATGATCTGGCTGATCGGGTTCGGCCGGGCGTGTAGGACGTTCGCGGCCACCGACGCGGCGACGCCGAGGGCGAGGGTGGCCCGCACTGCCCACCGCAGCCTGCGCAACTGCTTCTCGCCCATGCGGGTGTCACCGTCAATCGTTTCAGCAGAAGTGGCGGAACCGGCGGCGGGGTGTGCTGCTGCGGTCACGCCGACCCCTGTGGGGGACGCGGGCCACGTCGGGCGCGTACCTCGGCGATGAGCCGATCGGCGAGGGCGAGCGTGTCGTCGCTGGGTTCGGCGTCGATCTCGGCGAGGCGTCGGGTCAGGGTGCGGCGCAGCGCGCGGATGGCGTCGAGGTTGCCAACGGCGGCGTGGGCGCGCATCGCCTGTCGGTACAGATCCTCGCTGTATGGATGGTGGGGTAGGGCGGTGTCGCAGACGGCGGCCTGCTGGTCGGGTTGATCGGCGAGTTCCTCAAGAAGGGTGGTGACGGCGTCGAGGGCTTCGCGTTGCACGGCGTGCCGGTGGGGTTCCAGCCATTCGTAGTCGCAGCCCTCCGCGAGGGGACGGTAGCTGTCGACAGCGCGGCGCAGGGCCCGCACCCGTTCGGCTCGGCTGCCGGTGGCGCGGATCGCGGCGTGCAGCCGCCACAGGTCGATGTCGAAGCGCTCGGGGTTGAGGTGGTAGCGGTGGTGGGGGCGGGTGAGGTAGGTGCCGGGGCCGGCGTGGCGGCGCAGCACGGCGCGCAGGTCGGAGACGTAGGTGTGCAGCCGGTGTGTGGCTTTGCTCGCCGGAGCGTCCGGTAGTAGATCGTCGAGGATCGACTCGGCGGCGGCGTCCCCGTCGCACACGGCCAGATACACCAGCAGCTCCAACGATTTCGCGCGCAGCGTGCGTTCGCCGGTGGCGCCGACGATGGCCGGCGGGCCGAGCACGGTCACCTCGACCCGGTCGCGGCGTGCCGCCGTCGAGGGCTGACCGTCGTCGGCGGTGGACGCCTCGGCCGGACTCTCACCGGTGTCGGGCGTATGCCGGTCGTCGGAGAGGGCGTCGAAGGCAGCGTCGGGGGTCGCGGCGGCGGGGCTGGTGTGGGCGGCTGGGGTCCCGTCCGGCTCGGATGCGGGGTGACGGTCGCCGGTCGCGTCGGCGGCGTGCGGGCTGCCAGCGTCGGTTGCCGTGCCAGTGGCGGGGCTGGGGGGCGTGTGGTCGGTGCTGTGGCCGGCTGTGGGAGCCGGCGCGGGTGGTTGTGGGGCGGGCGGGGTTGTCACGGTTGTCGGGGACTTCGGATGGGGTGGGGCTTCGGTGGGGGCGGGTGCCGGCAGGTGACCGGTGTGGGCTTCCGCGAGGGTCGCGAGCAGGTCGATGGTCTCGGCGGGGTCGAGCACGGCGAGACGGCCGACGTCGGCGGGATGGGGGGTGTGGCGGGGGTCGCCGTCAGCGCGGGTGACGGTGCCGTCGGCGGCGACGATGGCGGTGTCACCGTCGGGCCACGCGCCGAGCAGCACGCCGTGGATGTCCAGGCGTTGCCCTTGGGCGAGCAGGGCGGCGACGCGCGCTCGTTCGTGGCGTTCGGTGGCGTCGGCCAGCAGCATGATCGGTGCGAGGGGCTCCTCGTAGGGGTCGGCGGCGCGCAGTTCGGCGACGGTGTCGACCTCGTGCTGGTAGACCAGCCGGGTGCGGTGCATGGTCTGCTGCTCGAGGACTTCCAGGGCGTCGTTGAGGTCGGCGGTGACGGTCAGCCTCGGGGTGCGGGGCAGGTTCACGGCGGCGGCGCCCAGCAGGGTCGCGGCGGTGGCCGCGGGTATGACCACGTGGGTGCGGGCGTCGGGATGGTCCGCGCCGCCGGCAGCGAGGGCGGCGGTGAGAAAGCCGCGGGCGGCGGCGTCCGCGCCGGGCCCGGCCAGGCCCAAACCCGCAGGAGGCCACACCGCCGACAGGGGATGGGCGAGAGCCGGCGCCACCGGCTGGCCAACATCACCGGCGCGCCCCAGGGCAGTGGCGGCCTGGACAGGGCCGCAGTGCCGAGGCGACTGGTCGCCATCGTTGTCCTGGCTGTCGTGTGCGTCTTCGGGGCGGTGTTCCAGTGGGCCGGTTGCGGTTGCGGTTGCGGTGTCGCGCAGGCCGCGTCGGATCTGCCGGACCATGCGGGGCATGGGCGCCAGGTCGGGGTCTGTCACATGTCGTTGACCGGACGCTCCGCGAGGGCGGTAGCGGCGCTGCCGGTGCGCCCAGACCAGGGCCACCGCGGCGGCGATCGCCAGCGCGAGACCACCATCGACCCAGCTGCCGGTCGGTAGGGACACCCCGTGGCCGGGCCGCTGCGGACGGCTGCTGCGGTCAGCGGACGGGCTGGTGGTGCTGGTATCGCCGCTTGGGTCCGGGGCGGTGCTGGTGGGCGCTGGGCCATCGGTGGCCGCGCTGGGGGCGGGGGTCTGCGGGGCGGCGCTCGCTGGCGCGCCGTTCGTCGGTGGGATGTTGAGCGGGGGTGCGGGCACCGGCGTTTCCGGCGGGGGAGCGGCAGGCTTGGGGGCGGTGGGTCGGGGTTTCTGCCCGGCGGGTGGGGTGGCGTCGGCGGGGAGGTCCAGTTTCCAGCCCGGGTAGATGACGTTCGGGTTGCGCAGGGTGCCGCCGACGTCAGGGAAGTGGGTTCCGCGGTTGAGAGCGAAGATCTCCGGCCAGCGGTTCGGATCGCCGAGCCACTGTTCGGCGATCTTCGACAGGGTGTCGCCGCGCTTGACGGTGTGCGTGTACTCGCGGCCGTCAGCGACCAGCGTCACCGTCCCCTCAGCCTGGATGTGGGCCGGTGCCGTGGACGCCAGCTCTGCGCGGGTGACGGGGGTGAGAGGTTCGTGCTGGGCGACGGCGGTGACCGCGGCGACGCCGGAGGTGTGCGCCTGCGCGGCCGGGGGTGGTGTGGCGGCTTGCGCGGCGGTGGCCAGGACCCCGCCGGTGATCATGGCGACGAGCAGCGCGGCGACGCCCCGGGCGGGGGTGAGGGCGCGGGGCTGGGGCAGCCGCAGGCCGGTGACGGCGGCGGCGAGTTCGGCGAGCACCGACCAGGCGAACGATGCCCAGGCGGCCCAAAGCAGGGCGGTGAGGATCGCGCCGATCATCTCGTCGGTCAGCGGGCTGGTCAGGGTGGTGGCGAGGGTGTGCCACGTGGGCAGCCGGTCGGGCAGCGGCGGGTCGAGGTAGCGCAGGAGTGCGTAGGGCGGGCCGGCGAGCAGCAGCGCCAGGGCCGTGACACCGACGGTACGGCGGGCGGCGGTGGACAGCGTCGCGATCACGGTAGCGACTCCCGGAACTTGGTCGAGGCGGCTGGGTCAGTTGGCGGTGGTGACGCCGGTGGCAGGCGTGGCGGTGGCGGTGGCCGACACCGGGATGGCGGTGATGCCGACGAGGTGCAGCAGCCGCGTGCGATGTTGAGTGGTGACCGTGACGGTGACCTGTTCGGTGGTGGCGGACACCCTGCCGGGCAGGCCGGCCTGGTCGAGGAAGACGCGTGCGGCGGTGGCCGCGGCGGCCGGGTCGAGTCGCACGGCGCCGGTCGCCCGGTAGGTGGCGAGGTCAATCTCGCGGGCGCCGGCGCGGGCGGCGGCCTGGGCGGTGTCGTAGGCGGACACCTTGGCGGCCATGGCCATGCCCTGGTCGAAGACGAGGCCGGCGAGGATGAGCACGATGAGGGTGCCCACCACGGTCCACGGGGTGATCTGCCCACGATCGTCGCGGCGCGCCCGGCGCGCCCAGGCCGTCAGACGCCGGGTCATGGCTGGCTCCGGTACGCATCCAGGGGCTGTCGGGAGGTGGCGCGGATCGTCACCGCGCCGGGCAGGCCCAGACCGGAGAGATCTTCGAGGCGCACACGGCATGCCACACTCGCGCTGACCTGCCCGCCGGGAACGAAAGCGCCGGGGTCGACGGTGACGGTGGACGGCTGGCAGGCGACGCCGCGTCCGGCGAGGCTGAGCGAGGCGGCGTCGCCGCCGGTGAGCCGGGCCTCGGCGGGTGTGCGGGCCAGGGATGCCTGCCGGGCCGCCGCCGCGGCGGCGGAGTGCACGTCGATCGCGGCCGAGGCGAGGCGCAGGCATGCCACGATGGCGAGGACGGCCAGGACCATCAGCGGGATGTAGCCGAGGGCCATCTCGACGCTGACCGACCCTCGATCGGCGGGCGGGCCGGCGCGCCGTCGAGGGCGTGAACGGGCACGGCCGTGAGGCGTTCGCTCGGTCATCGCGCTGCTCCTTCCGCAGGCACGTGCGGGTAGTGGGTTAGTCGGTGTCGGGTCGGAACCGTTCGACGGGGGCGCTGACCCGGGTGCCGACCGGCAGGCGCAGCCACGGCACCACGGCGGGGGCCCGGCCGGACACGGCGACGGTGGCGGTGTCGGCCGTGCGGTCCACGGACACCCGCGGGTCGGTGACGACGCGGGCGGCGACCTGGTCGAGCACGGCGGTGGCGTCGGCGTGTCCGGCGGCCGCGGTGCCGTCGACGACGCGGGTGGTCTGCAGGGCGTGGTTGGCGGCGTGCTGGACGCCGAGCTGCGCCAGGGCCCACAGCGCGAGTTGCACGCCGATGAGCACGAGCAGGAACATCAGCGGCGCGTACAGGACCACCTCGGTGGTCACCGACCCGCGGTCACCGCTGAACCGGAGTCGCCTGGCCCGTCGCGGTCGGCGCGGTCTCACAGCGCGATCCCGTTGATCTTCTCCAGGATCTTGGACCGGAAGATGCCGTAGACGGCCAGGACGAGGGTGACCAGCAGGGCGATCCACATGACCTTCTCGGTGGTCTCGCTGCCCCGGTCGCCGCTGTCACGCAGCCGGCGGGCCCGCTCGGTGACGGTGAGGTGTACGAGGGTCAGCAGGGCGAGCAGCTTCGGTCGCACAGGTCTGCCTCCTTGGTCTCGTCGTGTTGTCAGAACGTGTCGACGGCGGTGACAGCCGGGTAGAGGAGGAACAGCATGTAGGCGGCGGCCAGCAGCATGACCGGCATGGACATGCGTTCGGTGGCGGCGTTGGCCCTGGCTTCGAGGGCGGCGGCTTGGTGGGCGCGCAGGGTGGCGGCGCGGATGGTCAGGGAGTCGCGGATGCGGGCGCCTTCGGTGCCGGCGAGGCTCATCGTCGCGGCCAGCTCGTGCAGTTCGACGACGCCGGTGTCCTCGCCGAGCTGGCCCAGTGCCTGCCAGGGTGGGACGCGCAGCAGCCGGGCGGTGTCCACCGCGCGGCGCAGCCGCTGGGCGGCCCAGCCGTGGGTGTCGGCGCAGGCGTCGTCGAGGGCTTGTTCGAGGCCGGCGCCGCCGGCGAGGGAGATGACGACGAGGTCGAGCACCGCGGACAGGGCGTAGCGCAGCTCGTCGCGGCGCCGTTGCGCTTCGGCGTGCACGGTGGACTCGGCCAGCCACCAGCCGCCGGCGGCGCCGGCGAGGGATGCCCACAGGGGCATGCCGTCGGCGAAGGTGACCCCGCCCGTGGCGAGGACAGCCATCGCGGCCGGAGGCAGGACCAGGCCGGCGAGGACAGCTAGGGTCTGGTCGGCCAGGTGGATCGCGACGGGTCGTTCGAGGACAGCCAGGTCGGCGCGCATCCACTGCCGGGGCAGGCCGAGGGCGCGTAGCGGCGCGGCCAGCAGCCGGGCACGTGCCGGCGCCGGGACATCGGGCGCGGCCGGCGTACGGCGGAGCGCGTCGAGGGCCTGGGTGAGGCTGGGCCGGGCGGGCAGCAGGCCGGAGGCGGCCAGCACCAGGCCGAGCCCGGCCAGGAGTCCGCAGGCGAGCACCATGCTCATGACGCCACCCGCCCACCGTCGGTGGCGAGCACGCGCGGGGGTTGCGGCACGCGGGAGGCGCGGGCCAGCCACCAGAACCCGCCGGCGAACACCCCACCCACGACGACCAGCACGAGTTGCCCGGCCAGGGTCTGGTAGGGGGCGAGGAACCCACGGTTGAGCAGGATCAGCCCGGCGACCATCGCGACTGCGGTGCCGGTGATGACCCGCGCGGCGGTGCGGGTCGCGGCCCGCTTGGTGGCCACCCGCATCCGGATCCCAGCGAGGTCGCGGGCGGTGGCGGCGAGACTGGTCAAGCATTGCGACAACTGCCCGCCGTGGTAGCCGGCGGCCTGTGTCAGCGCGCGGACGACGAGGTCGGCGGTGGGGTCGGCGAGGTCTGCGGCGAAGATGCGCAGCGCGTCGGGCAGCCGCGCCCCGCCCCGCACCGCGGCGGCCAAAGCCTGGACCTGGAGGCGGATCGGCTGTGGCGTGACTGGGGCGGTGGCGGTGATGGCCTGCTCCAGCCCGGCCGCGGAGGACAGGGTGTCGCGTAGCAGCTCCGCCCAGGTGGCGACCGCCTCGATGCGGGCGACGGAGCGGGTGTGCTCGCGGTCGGGGCCCAGCACGCGGGGCAGCGCCCACACGGCGGCGGCGGCCAGCAGGGCCGCGACGGGCCAGCGGGTCAGTGCCGCCGCCGCGAGCCCACCCACAACGGCGGCCAGCAGACGGGCGCGGTCGGCCGCAGTCCAGGCACGGCGCGGCCGACGGGTGGGGGTGCCGGGTGAGCGGCGGCGCAGCCCGTCGGCGACGAGGACGAGGCCGGCGGCGCAGCCGAGGCCGAGCAGGATCGGCAGGAGTTCCATGCTCACCACCGATCCTGCGCGAGCAGGCTGGGATTGAGGCCGGCGGCGGTGAGCTCGTCGAGGGTGTCGGCGCGTATCGGGGCCGCCGGGATCGCCCGCCGGTCGGGGCCAGGGCGGTAGACCTCGTTGGAGGGAACCTGCGTGCCGTCGGTCTCCAGAACCTGCCGAACCGAGGAGAGCACCCGGGTGCCGTCGGTAGCGGTGTCGAGGTGCAGCACGAAGTCGACGGCCTGGCCGATGAGCACGTTCGCCGCGTCGAAGGCCAGTTTCTCCGACGCCTGCATCACATACATGGCCAGCCGGGTCAGGGCCTGCTTCGACGAGGAGGCGTGCAGAGTGCACATGCTTCCGTCGTTGCCCTGCGACATGGCCAGGAGCATGGGCACCGCCTCAGCGCCGCGGGACTCGCCGACGATGACCCGGTCCGGGCGCATCCGCAGCCCCCACTTGACCATGGTCGCCATGTCGATCCCGCCTACACCTTCCAGGTTCGGTTCCCGCTGCTGCAGCGCGATGGTGTTCGGGTGCGCCGCCGCGTCCTCGTCCAGGCCGAGTTCGAACGCGTCCTCCACGGTGACGATCCGCTCGTGCGGGCCGATCGCCCCGGCGGCGGCGCGCAGCAGGGTGGTCTTGCCGGCGCCGGTGCCGCCGCAGATGACCAGGTTCTTGCGGGCCCGCACCATCGCCGTGATCAGCTCCCGCAACCCGGCCGTGAGTTCGCCACGGCGGACGAGGTCGTCGAGGGTGACCCGGTGCAGCACGTTGCGGCGGATCGACACCGAAGGGCGTTTCGACACGGCCATCACCGCGAACAGCCGCTGCCCGCCCGGCAGGCGCAGCGACAATCCCGGGGAGCCGCGGTCGAAACGCCTCTCCTCCTGGCCACTGCGCGCCGCCGTCACCCGCACCAGGTCGATCAGGTCCTCATCCGACGCGGCGACCGGCGGCACCCGCCTGGTCTGCCCGTCGGTGGTGCGGATCCACACGTTGTCGCAGCCGTTGGCGAAGATGTCCTCCACCTGCGGGTCGTCGATCAGCCGTTGCAGCCCACCCAGGCCGGTGAAGCTGTCACGCAGCGCCCTCGCCAGCGCGGCCTCCGCCTGCGGGACCAGCGGAACACGGCCCGCGGCGATGGCCTCGCGGGCGTGCGCCAGGAGTTCCTCGGCGATGTAGCCGGCGATCACCGCGTCCCGCTGCGCGTCTGGTAGCTGCGCGCCGTGCCCGGCGAGCCGGTCACTGACCCGGGCGCGCAGCCGCGCCACCAACTCCGGCGCCACCACGGTGTTCGCGGCGGGTGTAGGGGCGGTCACCGGACGACCTCCAGCACCGCGCGGGGCGCGGGCCGCGCCCGGGCGGCGAGGGTCGCGGCCAGCGCGCGCAGCGCCTGCGCCAGCCGCGTGCGCGTCCACGCCGGCCCGCTCATCCGCCCGCACAGCCCGGCCGCGCCCCACCGGTCGCTCGGCAGGTGCGCCCACACCGGCACACCGAACCTGCCGCTGATCTCCTCGCTCGTGTAGCGGGTCTTGCCGGCGACGGCCAGACCCACGCCCCGCGTTCGCAGGCTCGCGCGCAGCGCCGCCAGCCGGGTGTCGACGTGGTCGAGGTGTTCGGTGCCGCCGGCCGTGACCAGCACCAGCGCGTCCACGCGGCGCAGCAGACCGTGCGCCGGGCTGCCCGGGTAGAGACGACCAGCGTCGACGACGACCACCGGCGCCAACCCCGCCACCGCCTCCGGCTGGGCGGCGAGCACCGACACCGCCCCCGCAGCGGTCTCGGCGGCCCCCGGCCCCACGACAGCGTGCACACCCACCGGCAGCGACTGCACGAACTGTGCCGGCCCGCCCGACGGAAGGCCGTGGCGGGCCGCCGCCGCCAACGCGGCCAAGCCCGGCTCTTGCCGCACCGCGAACCGCGCCGCGACCACCCCGCCGCAGGGGTCGGCCTCCACCAGCAGCCCAGGCCGGCCCGGCCACAAAGCGGCCAAGCCCAGCGCCGCCGTCGACACTCCCGGAGCGCCGGACACCGACGCGACCACCACCAACATCCTCCGCACCTCCCCGTTCCTCACCGGTCCGGCCCCAGCTGCACCAGCGCCACGTCCCCTGACGCCGAGGCCACCGCCTCCGCCTCCTGCGCGGCCAGCAGCAGCGTCACCACCAGCGAGCCCACCTGATCCCCGCCCGCCGTCGCCGACACCACCACGGCGACCGCGCGCCGCGCCCCCGCTGTCTGCCCGGACGGCGGTGTTCCGCCCGCCTGGTCGGCCCCGCTTGCGGGCGCCACGAGCACCACCACCCGCGCCCCGGCCGCCACGCCGGCGGGGGCACGGCCCGCCTTGACCGCGACGGCGATCACGGCCTGCCCTGTTGGTGGCCACGCCGGTGGGCCCACCTGCGACGACACCACCAGGCTGCCCACCACAAGGGGCACCGCCGCGGTGCGGCCCACGACCTGATCGCGGCGGTCCGCGCCCACCAGCGCCAGGCCCGACGGGTTCGCCACCCGCACCACCCGCACGTCTCCGTCGCGGATCACCGCACCTGCGGGCACCGGCCGGGCCACCGCCAGGAACCGCTCCTCGGCGTGCCGGCGCAGGTCGACCTGCCAGAACGTCACCACCGTCGCCAGCACCAGCAGCACACCGGCGGCCACCCGCCGGCCGCTGCGCCGACCGGCCGACCCGGACGCACCTGCCGTCGGCGGGATTCCGTCGGCTCCGCTCGCCGTCCGCGAGCGGTTCGTGGTGACGCTCATCGGGTTCCCTCGACAACCGCCTGCGACTGCGCCACCCGCACCGCCACCGTCGACGTCGTCGTCAGCGGGGCCAGGGTGCCCCCGCCGCCCGGGCCCGACCAGCTCACCGACCACGTCACCGTCGCCCGCAACGTGAACACCGTGTTCCGCGCGGCGGCCGACGACCGGGTGTAGGTGTGCCCGCAGGGTGAGGCCGACCGCGGGTCCGTGCCGGGTGTCCACGGCTTGCCGGGCCCGACGCAGGTCAGGTCCGGGCTGCCGTCACCGAAGGACCAGCGCACCTTCGTCGGTGTCGCCGTCGCGGTCACCGCCACCCCCGGCACCGACGCCGTCGCCGACCGGGCCCCCCACGTCACCGAGTCCACCCACAACCACACCGGCACCCGCACCAGCACAAACGGCGCCGTGCCGGGGTTCGTGCGAATCTTTGGTGCCGGCAGGCGCAGCCGCGACCGCGCCGTCTGCGCCAGCGCCGCCGGATCCACCCCAGGTGGCTCGTCCAGCCACACCGGCGTGCCCTGCGAGCCGAGCCCGTCACCGACGCACGTCCACGCGTACCAGCCGCCCTCCGGGCCCTTCCCCGCAGGCGGCGGCCGGTCACCCTCGACCGGCGCCCAGTGACAGCCGTCGTCACTGCCGCCGCCGGAACCGTCCCCCGAGCCGCCGCTCTGACCGCCGCCAGTGGAACCTCCAGGACGGCTGGGCTGACCAGCGGAGACATCACACTCGGCCGCGTTCGGAGTCTGCCCGCAGTCGACGTTGCCAACCCCGTCGCCGGCCTGCACAGGCGCCGCCATCACGACGACGGCGGCGGCGAGAAGGGCCGGCAGTCCGAGTCGGCGTGAGCGCCTCAGCATGTGCCCACCGCCTGCACGCCGAAGCTGGACACCTTCCAGCCATCGCCGTCACGGACCACCGTCGCCCGCACGGCACGTTTCCCACCCGGGACATCGTCGGCCAACGTGCCCGTCGCCGCCTTGTAGGTGAGGAACCGCGTGGTGTCCAGGCAGTCCTGCACGGAGACCGTCACGGGCTCCGTCGACGGCGAGGCCGCCACCACCTGCGCCTCTGACTCGTACTCGCCCTTGATGACCTCCCCGTCCTCACGCAGCTTCGCCAGCCCGGTCTTCAACGTCGACAGGGCTTGACCAGTGGCGTGGCGCGCCAGCTCGGGCTCGTCCGGGTTCGCGGTAAGGCCGGCCTTGGCGTATGCCTGCCACATCCCCCGGTAGGCGGCCAACGCCGCCTCGTCGACGCTGCCGCGTGGACCCTGACCAGGCCCGGGCGCCGAGGCGGACGTGGCCGACGGCGAGTCCCCCGCAGGCTTCCCCCCGTCGCAGGCGCCGACAACCACCGCGAGGCACAAACCGATAGGCAGCCCGGTCAGCGGCAACCACCGACTGCCCGAGCTGCCCTGTCTGATCGATGTCGTCATAGCATGTCTCCTGCTGGCGGCGAGACGACCGGTCCCGCGGTCCTCGATGTCGTGTGTGCCCGACGAACTGACCCACCTCGGCGCGCGGCCCCTGTCGTTGCCGCACTGCGCCCCAACCAGTCGGCGCCGGTGATCCGATGGCCCTATGGCCACCGCACCCTTCGGGCAACTGCGGTTACGGGCTTCCCGAATCACAGTTGGAAGGAGGTACGGTGAGCTAAGCACAAGCCGACGTAGAGCGTCAACCGCAGTTCAGGTTGCGACCAACTATGGTTGAACCATGTTTCTCGCCGACAACCCGCACCACCCAGCCGGCCTCGCTTCCTCAGCCGTTAAGGTCGCAAGCTCCTTTGTGGGCGCGCCGCCGGCCGTCCGGCCCGAAGCCGCACGCCACGCCGACCAGGAAGACCTCGACACCGACTGCCCGATCCCGTACGGACCATGGCCACGACAGGGCACCGGCGAGGACCCGTGGTGGCTGGCGGCATCTTCTGGATCCCGTCCGCCGTTATTGAGGCCGTGATGCCAGGCGTGTGGCGCTGGCGCCCGCAGAGGTTCGGCGTACCAGGGAGGCGACCGACGCATATGCGCCCGTGCGACTCGCTCGTGTGGCTCAGTGCCGGGTACGGCTCGCTATGACCGGGCCGGTCATGTGGTACGGCGCAGTGAGTGGGGCGCTGGCCGGCGCGGCGCTACCCCACGCCTGCGCCCGGATCGTGGCGAGCCTGCGACCACACGCGGACGCCGAGCACGTCGTCCCCGCGCCGCGCGCATGCCTCCCCCCGCCTGTCGGCTGGTCGCCCCAGCACACGCTGGACACGATCCTGAGCGGTCTCGGACTGGCCGCCGCGTCCGCAGGTCTGGCCTGGCTGGTGAACGAGGGCCCCGACGGCCTGCTGCTGGTCGCGGTGTGGCTTGTCGTGCTGTACGCCGGCCTGCTGCTCGCCATCGTCGACATCGTGACGCGGAGACTTCCCACACCGATCGTGGCTGCCGCGGCGCTTGCCGTGGGTGGGCTTCTCGCCGGCCAAGCCGTAGCCACCGGTCAGACACGCACCCTGGTCACCGCGGCGCTGGCGGCCGGCGCGCTCGGCGGCGGCTACCTGCTCCTGGCCATCGTCGGTAGCAGCGGGATGGGCCTGGGCGACGTGCGGCTGGCGGCGCTGCTCGGCGCGTCGCTGGGCACTCTCGGCTGGCCGGCAGTGCTGTGCGGTGGCCTGCTGCCCTACGCGCTCGCCGCTCCCGAAGCGCTGACGCGCCTCGCGCTGCGCCGCCAGCCCGACCTCGCCTTCGGCCCGTACCTGCTCGCCGGCGCCTTCCTATCGCTTGCGCTCGTCGGCCCCTGATTCCCTCGGCAAACAGGCGCAGGGCCGGGACAGCACCTCGCCGCCCCGGCCCCAGCATCCCTCGTACCCGGGCTCACGGTCGCCATCGGAGCACTGGTTCCACCGGCCTATCGATGGTGTTGGTGCAACGATGGAAGACGTGGGAACTACGAAAACTGATACCCCTGCTGTCTCGCCGCTTGCCGGCGAGCCGATCAAGCGCGCCGATGCCCAACGCCTCGCGGGAGTGCTGAAGGCAGTCGCCGACCCGGCCCGGCTGCGACTGCTCAGTCTGATCCAGTCCGCTCCCGAGGGCGAAGCATCCGTCAGTGACCTCACAGAACCGCTTGGTCTCTCCCAGCCGACCGTGAGTCATCACCTTCGGATCCTCACCGAAGCCGGCCTGCTCGAACGCGAGAAGCGCGGCGTCTGGGCGTACTACCGCCTCGTGCCGTCCGCGATCGCGGCGATCGCCGACCTGTTGACGCCGCCCCGCAAGCGGGCGACGAAGCGGGCCCGCTGAGCGGCACCGCCGAAGGCCAGCGCCGGCCGGGCCCCCATCCGTGGGTCGGCAGACCCACCCAGGGTGCCCGGCGGCGTTCGGCCTACTCGACTGGGCTGGCTTGCCGGCGGCGCAGGGTACGGATCCATCCCTGGGCGGTGTGCCGCGGCACGTTGTAGTGGTCGGCGACAGCCGCCACGCTGCCGGCCTGCTGATACACCGACTCGAGATCACTCGGCGACCGCCGGTACACGCGGCCCGTGGCCGTGGCCGCCTCGCCCTTCGCGGTCTGCTTGGTGGCCTTCCGCGCCGCGGCGGTGGCGTTGGCGCCCGCCGCGCCTTTCCGCCCACCCGCCCGAGTCGAGCCGGCGGCCCGTGCCCTCGGCGCCCGTGACGTCTGCTTGGGTACCGCGACTTCAGTCACGTCAGTCTTCGCTGGGCTGGTCGTGGCCGGCTCGTCAGCGGTGGGCATGGTGGCAGTGACGGATTCAGCCGCCGTGGTGTCGGCGACGGGATCCCCGCCGTCAACGGATGTCCCGTCTGGAGCAGGCGCATCATCGGCTGGGGCAGCAGGCGACACGGTTATCGCCTGCTGACCGCCGACGGCAGGCGTGACCGCCTTCAGCAGCAGATCCAGGTCGACCGCGGGAATCTGGCCCGCGGTCAGCCCGTCCCCCTCACCCGCCCGGACCAGCAGCTCGGTGATGCGCGCAGTCGAGCCGTTCAACTCGACCGTCACGGTGGTGGTCGCTTGACTGGGATCGTGTGCGGCGATGGTGATGGTGTAGGAACTCACGACTGTGCCTTCCATGTAGGGCAAGGCCCATGTCGCCTCTCGCGCGAACCATTCGGCAAAGGCGGCAAGGGCTCGGCCTTCCGTATGCGGTATTCGGGGATCAAAGGGTAAAAGCTATCGCAGGCCCTGCCAGCTGCCACCCGACGCATCAGCCACCCCCAAGGCTGAGCCGCTCGCAAGCACCCGCACGTTCCGGATTCCCGCGGCTCTAACCTCAACCGGCACGTCGCGGCTGTCCCGGAGCCGGCTGGCTGTCCCGCGGAAGGCTCGCCCTCCGCCGGTTACTCCACCACGGCCGACCTTCGTTCCGTGGGCGGTATACGGCGCGAACACCTCGCGCAATTTTCAGCGTTGACGGCCGACAGGTCAATCTCGTACTGAACGCCGTCGAGGCCGAACCTGTATCGCCTGCCGCGATTCGACCCGCAAGATATCCGGCTAACACACCATGGGGACGCCAGTTACTGTGCGTTGCCACTGAACGTCCTTCAAGCGCCCCTCAGTCCTGAGTGTCGTGAGCCACAAGTCGACACTTCAGCGCCTCGTCGAAGTGTCGACCGGGCCAGAACGGCAGCCTGCGGTGGGTCGTAGCCCGCGTTCCGCAGGCCGAGGGCACCGAGCGGGCGGGAGAGCAGGTCTACCGCTCGTTGCCGGGCTGCTCATCGGCGCCAGCGAGCCAGCCGCCGACGACGGCGAGGTCGGCCTTCAGGGTCATGATCAAAGAGCAGGGGCTGCCTTCGGGGGAGTGCGGCTCGGAGCAGGGGCACGGCCACCGGCCGCTGTCCAGCGCCTCGATCGTGCGGATCAGCACGGTGCGCGAGTACACCAGAGTTCTACCGCCGACGGTGACTGGCTGGTCGCTGGTGCTGGTCCTGAGCTGCGCGCCGATGCCGACGATCGCGTCGGCGGCGTCGGTGAGCACCCCGGTGGCGTCGGCAGGCGCCTGCCCGATCTGCTCAGTGGCCAGCTTGCACACCATGCCGAGCGCGGCGAGCACGCGTCCCGCGTCAGGCACGGTGAGGGCCATCGGTTCGGCCTCGGCCATCACCTCGCGGTAGGTCGCGGAGTGCCTGCCGAGGACCTCCGCCATCACCGCGATGACGTGCGGGGTGATGTAGGTCTGCAGCGCGGTCCGCTCGGTGACGCCGAGCTGGTGAGCGACGGCGGTGATCCGCTCCGCGAGGAGGTCCACGGCTTCGGCCGGCACCAAGACAACGCCTTGCCGGCGGGCAGCCTGCTCAAGCTGGGCGAGCCGTTCCTTGAACAGCTTCATGTTGCGGAGGTTGGCCATTCGGGTCGTCTCCTGCCTCGCCGCCCCCGGCTGCCCGGCCCCTGCGACAGCCCGAAATTCCACCGGAACCCTAGCGGGTGCCTAGACTCGGCGGTCGTACATCTGTACTGGTCGGGAGGATCCGTGCGTTCCGTTGAGCCAGTGAGCGTGGGGTGGATCTTCCGCCCGAAGCGTGCCGACAACGTCGAGGAGCACGTCGGTAAGCAGGTTCGCTCGGTCGGCAACGCGGTCGACGAGGGCGGCCGGGTTGAGGTGGTTCTGAGCGACGGGACACGCGTGCGGGCGTACCGCCACGAGGTCGTTCCCGGGTAGCGCCGCTACAAGCTGTTGCTACCGCTCGTGGTCGGTTGACCGCTGACATGGGAGGGCGCTGGTCCAGACGTATACCCAGGGCGGGCCGCCGCCGGCGATTGACTCCAACTCGTACACGCCGTTCATGTCCGCGTCGAGCAACTCGCCGCCGTACTCGATCCACAGCCAGGTCTGATCGATTCGTTCAGGGGGCGCGCCGTTCTCATCGATCGGCACCAGGAGGGAGCGTCCGTCCACCGGCCCTCCGGCGCACGGTACGTCGGTCTTCGCCCACATGTTCCGATCATCGGCCGAGACTTGGCGGCGCCGGGCGTGTTCCACCGACGGGAGGGTTCCACGGATTTGCTCCGGTGGGTTCGCCGTGCTCCGTGCTGCTGGTCCACGCGTCCGGTCGCGACCGAACGGCGGCCCGACTGATCGGGGCGGGTGCCGCCCCGATCAGGCCGGGTGGATCAGCGCAGCGCCCACCGGGTTGAGGGACTGTTGTGGGCCAGGACGAGCGGACGCCGCACTGGTGAGCGGACGTTGCGGCTGGACCGGCCGGTCCAGAACGGCGGTAACCGCCACATCGAATGCGCCGTGGTGTGATCGTCGATCGGGATGGCGTCGCGGTGGGTGTAGCCGTGCTGCCGGAACAGGTCGCGGTCAGCGTCGGTGAGGGCCTGCGTGTAGGTGGGCAGGCTGAGGGTGTCCATCCATTGCTGCGATCCGGCGAGGACGGCCGCTGCGCGGCCCGGATCGGCCGGCCCGGGCGCGGCGAGCAGCGCCAGGTGGTTGTGCGGCTCGGTGGGCTGCCGCGCGGCGAGGGCCCGGCCGAACTCGAGGAACCGGTCCTGGTGTGCGCCGCACGCGGCGGCGAGCCGGTCCGTGTAGCGGGCCGGGGGTGGGATGGGCCGGTAGCGGTGGAACCAGACGGTCGCGGCCGTGCCGTCGGGCAGCAGGAACGCGTCGCCGAAGAGCAGCGCGTGTTCGATCCAGATCCGGGCCACGGCGGCGAGAACGGTGGGCCGGTGCTGCTCGTCGGGGACGAGCCAGGCGCCGACGGCGGTGGGGGAGAGGGCATCGGCGGCGAGATCGACGATCCGGTCGATGTCGCACCACCGGGCCCGGACGACGGGCATGGTCACGCTCATGAGTAACTCCTGGTAACCATCGTGATCGAGAAAAGTCGGGGAAGGTGCCGGCGTCGTCGCGAAACCGCCGCGGGCCGGCGCGGGCCACCAGGGGCCGTCAGGCATGCAGGTGCGCAGAGGCCGCCGGTGTCACGCGGGCGGCACGCAAACGGCCCGCCGGTCAGGCGGGCCGGGTGCCCGGTCGGGGCGAGCGGGACGGAAGAGCGACGCCACCGCTCGGGTGGCAGCGGCGCCCCGCCAGGCTGGGCGGCGTCCACACCGAGCCGGTGGCGTCAGCCGGGCCTCCATGGACGGAGCCGGACGAGGCGGATCCACTGGCGCCGGGAGCGGGCGTGGCTGGCGCGGAATCCGCATCAGGCCGAGGCGGGTACCGCCCATCCGACCCAGCGAGGCGCGGCAGGGGCGACAACTGTGTCGTGGTGTGCCAGCCCGTCGGAATGCTGGTGGAGGCGGGGCGCTCAACGGTTCCGCCTGGTTCGCCAACCAGTCCCGTGTTCGGGTCGGTGCAGCAGCCAGGGCCGGTCTGCGGTGCCGCCGGTAGCGCCGGCGTGGCCGGCGGGCTGGTGGGCGGGTCCAGGGGGTTCGTCACCGGGTCGAGGGTGTCGAGGACGGGGTCCAGGGGATCGAGCACCGGCTCCAGCCCTCGCCAGACGGGGGACAGGATCGGGGCGAGCGGCTGGATCACCGGATCGAGCACGTCAGCTACCGGGGCGACTACGCCGGCCCGCACCGGGTCGGTGACCGGGCGCAGCGCGTCGGCCACCGGGGTGAGCACCCCGGACCGGACCGGATCCGTGACCGGACGGAGAACCTCACCCACCGGTGCCAGCAACTCACCGCCACCCGGTCGGGTAGCTGGTCGGCCCGACCCAGCGGCGGGATTCGGCGTGTCGACCTGGGTGGGGCGGGCCGCCGCTGGGGTGGCCTGGTTCGCCGACGGGGCCGCAGGCTGGGCTGGCGGACCATTCGGCGTTGGACGAGTGCCGGCTCCGCTCGACGGGGTGCCGGGGGTCGCCTCGCCGGTAGGCACGTCAGGGGCAGGCGGCGGTGCTGCCGGGTCGAGGATTGGCCGAAGGAGGCCGGTGAGCAGGTCGACGGCGGAATCCACCGGCGCGGCCGGCGGACGGTCGGCGGCGTAGGCGACCCCGGTGGTGGCGGTTTCGTGGACGCCCCACGCTACGACGACCCCGCCGAGCAGGAGCCCGAGGCGCAGCGAGACCCGCGTCCACCGCCCGCCCCGTCGACTCATCCCGCACTCCTCCGACCACCGGCCATCGCCGACGATCAACCTCCGCACTCTACCGAACGAAGTCAGTCGATCACAGCCTGGCAAGGGGTGGAGTTTGGCGCGTCGCGTCCTGGTCAGACGGGCTTCGGCCGCTGTCCAACACCGAGCCAGGGGCGCGAGCACCTAACGGCGCGTCGTCGATCTGGCCACGGCGTCGTCGCAGCGATCGGATCATTACCACGGAAGCAGCCATTGCTCACCCCAGGTCGCCGAAGTAGCCCTCCTCCTCGCCAAGCAGCAGCGGCACGTCATAGACCGACAGGTCCGGCCGAGCCCGCGCGTACCGCACGCGGTGGCGCCAGCGTCCGTGTTCGAAAGCCACGTCGGCGTCGATCTCCGCCACCACAATCGGGACCACCTGCACGTACGACAGCGGCTCGGGCCGGTCCAACTGGCCCGACCAAGACGCGGGCAGCGGCTCCGGCCACGGGTGGGCCACGGCGCCGCGCCGTGGCATCCGCGGCGGCGACAGCAGCTCGGCCAGCGCCGCACGCTGGTCGCTGGTCAGCGGGTGGGAGCGGCCGGTGTAGCGCAGCCGTCCCCTACGGTCGAACCGGCCCAGCAACACCGTCTCCGGGTTGCTGAGGCTGCCGGTCACCCCACCGATGATGGCCTCGGTCACGATACGGGTTCGAAACTTCGACCAGCCACGCCGGCCAAGCTCGTACCGGCTGCCCAGGCGCTTGCTGACCACGCCCTCGATGCCCGCCGCAACGGTCCAGTGCAGCAGCCAGTCCGCCACCTGCCGCATGTCCGCCGTCTGCGGCGTCACGGTCAGCTGCGTCGGCGCGGCGGTGAGCAACTGCTCCAGCCGGGCCCGCCGCTGCGCCAGCGGCAGATCGATGACCACCCGACCGCCAGCGTCCGCGAGCAGGTCGAACAGCACGTAGTGGGCGGGACACTCGTGTGCCAGGCGCAGCAGGTCACGGCCGGCGGTGACCCGACGTTGGAGCTGCGCGAAGTTGGTCCGGCCGCGCTCCCAGACGATCAGCTCGCCGTCGAGCACCACACCAGGCGGGACGGCCGCCCGGATCGCCCGGGTGACGTCCGGGAAGTAGGTGGTGAGGTTCCGGCCGGCCCGCGACTGCAGATACACCCCTCCGGTCTCGCGGAAGGCGACGCAACGCCACCCATCCCACTTCGGCTCATGCACCAGGTCCGGACCCTCCGGCACCGCATCGACCGGCGCCGCGAGCATCGGCGCGACCGGCCGTCGCAGTATCGGATCCGGCCCGACGTGTGCTCGTGGGCGGGCGGGAGTCACCTCCCGTTCCCGCCGCGTCGGCTGCCAGTGCCGCTCATCTTCCGCCCCCACGTCATCGTGGGAGGACGGTGCGCTGCCCCGGGCGAAGATCCGCGACAACGAATGCGCCAGCGAGGCGCGCAGCACGGGTGGAGCGCGACCGGGCAGGGAGAGAGAGGACGCCGACACCCCGCCACCCAAAGTGCCTCTCGGGCCGCCCCTGCGTTCCGCGCTCACTCACCAGATCCCGCAGACACACGCGAACGAGCGAGCGCTCCGATCGCCGGATGCCTGGAGCTGGCTGCTCGGAAACCGCCTCGCACCAGGACGACAAACTGTTAGTGCCAGGAGCGCTACGTAGCAAATCCGGGCCATGATCAGGGCGATATCCATACCCGCCAGAGTTATCCACACCGCATCGCCCGACGCTGGCGAGCGGCGGGGTCGGCGGCGAACCTGAACTGGTCGGCGAGGTCACCGCTTCGGCTTCTGGCCACGGCCATGTGCAGGTGGAGCAGCTTCAGCCGCAGGCCACCGACGACCGGTCCCCGCAGTGATATGGCCCGTTGCGGGGACCGGTACCGCCCGCAGCTCGGGCGGCAGGGTCTCATCCCCCGGTCCCGCCTTCGTCGAGCACGTACCGTCGGAGGGTGGACGTGCTGCTGCGCGGCGGGCCAGGCGACGGGCAGGTGATGCCCCCCGGCGGCGGGGAAACCGTCGTGTGGCAAGCCTGTCTGTACGAGATCACACCCGAGTACGGCCACCGGCACGGCCGCGATCTACGGGGCTACCGGCATCGCCCCGACTGCTGCGAGCCGTACGGCCGAGGTGGCGAGGACCGCTGCGAATGATCGGTTCCCGCTGTGCGCCTGCTTGTTCACCACCTCACCCCGCCAAGCAGTCGAACATGTGTACGATCCACCGTGTGGAGGAGGTGGTCCGGAGGTTCTGGAACGGCGTCTGGGGGCGCCTTGCCCGCCGCGACGTGTGGCTGGTCCGCCAGACACGCTGGAGGGTGATCGCCCGTGCTGGGGACACCGAAACGGGGAAGGTGCTGCGATGGGAGTACGACACGGAGCCGGAAGCAATGGCCATGGTCGACCGCCTCCTGCGCGCCGACACCGCCGGGCAGTGGCGTGAACAAGCAGCCGGAACGCCACCCCAGCCCACCGGCGACGATACGAGCAGCCCTCCGACTGGGCCCACCCGGGAAGGCGGCGCCAATCAGTGACGGAATGGGTGCCGCGCTCGCGATGCTGACGTCGCGAAGGTATGCCGTGACGAAGTTCCGCCGCCGCGCCCGCCAGTAGTTCGCACGTCACCGGCCTGGCGTCGGGCCCGTGGGTTAGCGGCCAGCCATCGCGTGGTACTCGTCAACGATTTCCTGAGGGATCCGGCCCCGGTCGGAGATGTCCTTGCCGGCCTTCTTGGCCCAGGCTCGGATTGCCTTGTTCTGCTCCCGGTCGACTGTGACGCCAACCCCAGCGCGAGTGCCTCGCCCACCGCCAACGCCTACCACGCCACGGATGCCTCCCCCTGCGCCCACGACACCGCCACGGCCGACCTTGGCGCCGTGGGCGGTATACGGCGCGAAGATGTCGCGCAATTTCTCCGCGTTGGCAGCCGACAGGTCAATCTCGTACTGAACGCCGTCGAGGCCAAACCTGACAGTCTCGTCAGCGTCCCCGCCGTCCACGTCATCGATCAGCTTATGAATGATCTGCTTGGCCATATCTTCGTTCCTTTCAACCCGCGTGAGCCGTGAACTGCACACTAGCCCGGGCACTGCATGCCGCGAAAGTTACATGAAGAAACGGCCGATTCCATCGCCGATAATCCGCCCGGCGGAATCGGCCATGAAAGCGGCGATTGGGCCGTCCGCATCCTCGACGAGGATGTAGCGCATCGATCGGACCTGCGCCAGAACCTCGATCCCGTCGACCGGGTGAGACGTCGCGGCGTGCTCGGCGAGTGCTGCGCATCTGAGGAGTTCCGCCACACGCGGCGCTGGCAGGTGCAGCAGGCTCTGTGCGTCACGCACGGCCCGGCATAGTCGCAGCACGTCGGGGAGATTGTTGGAGATGGAGCCTTCATCCACCGGCCCAGCCAACCTGAGAGGGGTGGGAACGGCAAGCGAAGGTGGGGCGCCTTAACCGGCAGCGGCCTTCTCCGGGGCTGCGGAGCGCCTGAGAGGCCGTGCCGTTGATGTTCGCGCTTCAGGCGCCGAGCCGCGTCCTCCTCGGTCACCGTGCCCACCGGGTTGGTCCGCAGCCGAACCCGAATCACCGCACCCCGACGCCGCTCACCGTCACTCGTGGGACGCAGTGTGTAACGTCTCGACCCGTTGCGCCGGCGGGCACGCGAACAGCGCGACGACATCTGGTTGGCGCTACCGTCGTCAGCAGGGCCAGAACCGATCGAGGGCCGGGCGACGATACGCCGCGCGACACGAGCGGCACATAGGGCTCATGTAACCTCGAAGAGTGTCTCTGCCGACCTCCCACGGTGACCCCGCCAAACTTATCGTCAAGCAACTCGCGGCCCTGGTAGACGAGTTGGAGTCTGTTACTCCTCCGAGCCGAACCGCCGCGCGCAACTCGCTGCGAAAGGCGCTAACGGCCGAGGTGAGCCGGCTCGAACAGGCGGTAGGCCGCCTTGATCCAGTTTTGAGACCGAGCAGCCTCTTCGATCCCAGCGCTCCGGCCACCACTGGCCGCATCGTCGCGCTCACGACGATCGCCCAGCAGCGGCATCCGCTGGTCTCTCTTCAGCCCTTCTACGGTGCCGGCGTCTACGCGCTCTACTACAAGGGCCCCTTCGATGCTTACTCACTGCTCTCTGGTACGGAACAACCGATATACGTTGGCAAGGCCGACCCCAAGGACGTCGCGGCGAAGGACGCGGTCAGCCAGGGAACGAGCCTGTTTGACCGCCTAAACGAGCATAGGAAAAACATCGCCAAGGCCACCTCGACGCTGCGCGAGGAGGATTTCGATTGCCGCTTCCTGATCGTGCAGACGGGATACCAGCGTGCGGCTGAGGAGTACCTCATCAACTTCTTCAAGCCCATCTGGAACAACGAGATGAGGATCTGCTACGGCCTGGGCAAGCACGGGGACAGCGCCACCACTCGCGCGAACAAGCGATCCCCCTGGGACACTTTGCACCCTGGCAGGCAATGGGCCACTGGCCTCACGGAGGATCAGAAGCCGGAAGGCCAGATCAGGAGTGAGATCGAGGACCATCTCAAGCGAGTGCCGCCGCACGCGACGCTTGAGGCGATCCTGGCGGACTTCCTCAGCGACCTAGGTCAGCTCGCGCCCGGCAGCTTCACCACCGCCGAGAACGACAAAGCGTCTGTCGAGGCTGACCCTGCCGTCGGGGACGCGCCGGATGACAGCGTGGCGGCGGGCGAGTTGTTCTGAGTACCAGCGGCTCGCGTCAGCGTGATCTCACGCTGACGCGAGCCAGCTCGGCTGCCTACGGCACCGCCGCTGATACGAGGTTGGCCCGAAGCTCCTCGATGACGGCTAGCGCGTCTTCCTCCTCGACGTCGCCAGCCCACCGGAGACGCCAGGTCGAGCCGTCCTCGAGTACTACGTCGAGCGCACGCGTGGCTAAGTCCCGCAGCGATGCGCTGACCCGGATGTCCCGCCGGCCGAGGAGGAACCGCGGAGCGTAGGCCGAGTCCGAGACCGGCGCGCCGGTGAGCGACTGCAGTATCGTCGCGGCCGCCGCGACCGCTCGAGCGGCCTCGCCCGCGGTCAGGGCGCGCCCGGCTGACACCGCCGCATCGAGGGCGTGGCGCACAAGGTCGGTGCGTCGATCAGGAGCGATCGCCTCCAGGACGCCGCACCACTCGACCGCCTCGTCGTTGTCGAACGGACCGAGCTGCCAGGTCGCCATCGCCCCTCCTTTTGCTGGCGTAACCAAACCACATCCATGACGCCGCCCGCGTCCGGGCTCCGTTGTCGACTCGGTCCCGGGCGCCCCGTCGCGAGCGGCGACGCACCGGAGAACCTCTTTTCAAGATCGACAACTCCGCGGTATGCTCCTGCCATGTCTGAGCCGCCAGGAGACCCGACCAGGGACCGCACCTCGGTGGAACTTTTCGCCGGCGGCGGTGGCCTCGCGATGGCCGTCCATCGAGCGGGCTTCCGCCCCCTCTTGGTCAACGAGCTCGTCAAGTACGCGTGCGAGACCCTCAAAGCCAACGCGGCGAGCCCACGCGGCGAGACCGAGCGCATCCCTGCCCCTGGCGAGCGATGGCCCCTCGTCGAGGGAGACGTACGCGAGATCAAGTTCGACTACTTGTGGGATCGCGTTGACCTGCTCGCCGGGGGGCCGCCCTGCCAGCCATTCAGCCTCGGCGGCGTCGCCAAGGGCGACGAGGACAAGCGCAACATGTTCCCAGAGATGTTCCGCGCCATCCGCCAGATCCAACCCAAGGCGGTCATGTGCGAGAACGTGCGCGGCCTGCTGCGTCCGTCCTTCAAACCGTACTTCGACTACATCGAGCGGGAGCTGCGGCTGCCGTTCGAGGAACGCGCCGATGACACCACATGGCGTGAGCATGACGAGGTGCTGCGGAAGCGATTGGACGAGGAGCCGTCAGACCCGAAGCGGCGGTACGACGTCGTGACCACGACGGTGAACGCCGCCGACTACGGCGTCCCGCAGATCCGTAACCGAATCATCATCGTGGCGTTCAGGTCAGACCTCGGCGTCGACCTCGAACGCTTCAAGGAGGCCGTGCGCCCGCGATACTCGGAAGCCGCGTTGATTCGGTCGATGCTGGACGGCTCCTACTGGGACCGGCATCCGGACGTCCCTGGCCACGTCCGTCAACGTGTCATGTCGCGACTGCCGGGCACCCCTCCCAAGGCTGACAACACGCTTCCATGGCGCACCCTCCGGGACGCCGTCAAAGGTCTTGATGACCAGCGTCCCCTCCCTCCGGTGCCTTGGGATCGACTCGACCGACGGGAGTACCGGCTCGGCGGGTTCACCGACCACATCGGCTGGCCGGACGCACGCATCTACGCGGGCCACACGCCGAACGAGCTTGACCGACCGGCGAAGACGGTCAAAGCCGGAGTTCACGGCGTACCCGGCGGGGAGTCGGTGCTGTTGACCGACGACCTGCTTCCCGAACCCATCGACGGATCGCCCTACGCCTACCGACACCGATACATGACGGTACGCGAGACAGCGCGAGTCATGACCTTCCCCGACGACTGGAAGCTCGCCGGCCCTCGCGGTGAGCAGATGCGCCAACTCGGCAACGCCGTTCCCGTCATGCTTGGCGAGTTCTTCGCCCGAGCCATCGCCGCCGCGCTCGACGAGGCCGAGAGCCAGCCGTGACGTCGTCGGCGCGGTCCGACCAGCGCTGGGCGGACAAGCCACCAGATCCGAGGGCCTGGAAGGGACGAAAAGGCCGCAGCCGACGAGCGGCCTCGGCCGAACAGGACCGGGCCGCTGGCGGACCTGACCGCCGCTGGGTCGACCTCGGCGATGGGCGTCGGGCACGCGCCTCCGTCGAACTCAAACTGCTACCGCGAACGCGACGAATCCGCGCCTATCTACGATGGTCAGATCGTGGCCGCTCACCCGCCCGCTACCTCGGGGAGGTCGAACACGCCACCCGGGCCGAGAACCTGGCCGAGGGATGGCGCCTCGCCTGGGACCAGGGACTACTCGCCACGTTGCACACCTCGGAGACCTCGTGGGCGAAGAGCCCAGCCGTGCGGGCCGTGATGCGCGCCAACAAGGCCCGCGACACCGGCCCCGAACGCCGGATACGCTCGCTCCTACATAAGGCGGGTCTGCGATACCGGGTCAACGCTCGCCCACTGGCCGCACTGCGGCGCACCGCCGACGTGGTGTTCCCCACCGCCCGCGTCGCGGTGTTCGTCGACGGCTGCTACTGGCACGGATGCTCCGAGCACTATCGTCCCGCCCGCGCCAACGAACAGTTTTGGCGAGAGAAGATCGACCGCAACCGCGCTCGTGACCGGGAGACCGATCAGCTACTCGCCGACGCAGGCTGGACGGTGATCCGAGTCTGGGAACACGAGAGCCCCGTTGAGGCTGCCGACCGGATCAAGGAGGTTGTTCGTGGCTCGGCGACACAACACCAGACGAGGTTGTTTTCGTCGGCCGTCTGAACTAATGCCCCATCATGCCGGGCCTGAAGGGCGGTAATCCGGATGGCGGATATTGGAACTCATCGCAAACCCCGAACGCCCGTCAAGCACGTGGCTGCGCCAGCGGAAGTAGTCGCCGATGGCGACGTCGCCTCGGGCTTCCCAGGCATGACGGTAGGTCGGTGCGGGTACCCGAGCTGGTCGGGCAGATCCGCGCACGTCCGCCGACGGTAGGCGGAATCTGGGCGAAGCATCACGATCGGTCGCCACAGTGCCGCAGCAGCCATCACCGAAGGAAGCGCGAACGCCAGAAGCACCCCGAAGCGCACCCCGAGTTTCGTGTCGGTGGCTCTCTGTAGCTTTGGTCTATGTCTGCTTTGACGTACGAGGTCAAGGACGCTCGGAGCCCGGTGGCCGTGTGGCTGCGGACGACGTTCCCGGAGTACAGGGAGATTCAGGCGGAGTTTCGGGTCGGGGCTGGCCCGCAGCGGGTGGTGATGCCGGCCGGGGTCGCGCCGGGCACGCAGGGCGCGGCGATCGACTTCTGGCTGCGAATGCTCGTCGACCCGCACCCGTCGATCGCGCTGCCGCTGGTAGGGCTGTTATCGAGGCGGGCACCGTGTGTGCGGGCCGGTCGAGAGCTGCTTCGCGAGCTCGCGGTCGGGGAGCAGCCCCACCGCACAGGGAGCGGTGAGGTGGAGCTGCGGATGCGCCCGGCCGGTTTCGCCCACTGCAGCGATGAGTGGTGGGCGCGTGTGTGCTACGCCCTGGCGCTGCTGGTGGAGCTGTACCGGGCGGCGTCGGTGGAGCATTCCCGGCTGATGCGCCTGGACGAGTCGAGCGGGGCGGCGGACCTGTTGGGATTGGCCACCGATGTGGAGGTGGCCGACCTGGTCGCGATGCGGGACCTGGCGGTCGAGCGGCTGCTACCGGGTTTGCCGGCTGGGCCCGTGACGACGGGCATGACGTTCGACGGCAGCGCCGACCTCAAAGCCGACGCGGACCTGATCGCCGGTGGGATGCTGGTCGACTTCAAGGCCGGCCAGGGCGGCAAACCCCGCACGGACGGCAGTCGCACCGCCTCACTGGCGCGCTCCGACCTGGATCAGCTGCTCGGGTACGCGCTGATGGACTACTCAAACCGGTACGGCCTGCACACCGTCGCGGTGTACGCGGCGAGGTTCGGCCACCTCGCGACATGGTCGATCGCCGAGCTGGGCCAGCGCATGGCCGGACACTCGATCGACGTGGCGCGACTGCGGACCGAGTTCGCGCAGCTGCTTCGCGGCCAGCTGCCGCCCTACCAGTCGTAGCGAGGCTGGTAGCCGCCGGGTTGGGCATCGGTCATTAGGACAGGACCCGCAGCCGTTTAGGTTTGGCCAGGGTGGCGGCGGGCCTGCTCGCATTCTTCGCTCATTGTCCTATTCGAACTATGACGTGATCGGCTGGGCCGAGGCGGTGGCGAACCTGCACGCCGGCACCGCACACGATCCAAGTGACGTGCGGCGGGCATACGAGGCGATGGCCAGCGGCTACCAGGATGCGCCGACCGAGGTTCCGAGGATTCTCGTCCGCCTCCAATCGTCGAGCTGGTGAAGCCCGTCGAGCCAGTGGGGGTGGCATGGCCGGATGCCTTCGCATCGATCAAACAGATCATTCTCGGATTTAGGGATGCGCCCAGCTTCGACGATCGGGGACCATACGGTGTGCGCGTGAGCAAGCTCATGATCGACTCTTTCCGCGGCTTTCGCTCCTTCGAGCTGCGGTGCCCAGGTCACGTTGTGCTTTCCGGCGTGCCCCGTGCGGGCCGCTCAGACGTCATCTCGGCACTCGCGCGCGTACTGCTCCCCGAGTCGCGCACCAGTCCGACCATGTCGGACCTGTGGCAGACCACGATTACCGCTGCCGCGACCGGCGACACCGAGCCGGGAAAGGACGAGGAGAGCAGCGACGGCCAGCCTCCGGCCGCCGCGCAGCGCCTCTCGTCGGTCGAGCCACGACCCTATGCGAATGTCGAGGTCACGCTGACGGACCTGGACCCAGAGCTGGAGCAGCTCTTCGAGGGCTTCCTAGAACGATGTGGCCCGGACGGCTGTGCGGTGGCAGAGGACCAGGCTCTGCCTGGCGCTCCCTGGTGCGTCCGCCTGGCCTATCGACTCGTGTACGACTCCGACGTTGAGGCATTGGAACAATTCGTCTACTACCCGCTGGCTTCCAACCCCACGGCGGGAAAGTACACGCGGGTGCCGGCATCGACCCGGCGCGTTCTACCGGTCGTGATGCTGAGCGCCGGGCGGCCCTTACAGCTTCGCGCGGGCTCCCCGCTGCGGCGAGTCATCGACGAGCTGGACCCGGCCGCAGCGGCAGCGGCCTTCGACGTGCTCCGCTCCCGGGTCACCCATGCAGCGGAGGAACTCGCTGGTCACGACGCGGTAGCGCAAGCCGTGGGCGTGGCGCTGGCCAGCGGCGGTGTGGGTGCCTGCCTTACGGACACGCCGCTTGACACCGCGCAGGTCGGGTTCCGTGCCGATGACGGCTCGGCGGAGGCCCTGCTGAAGTCACTGCAACCCACCGTGAACCTGGACGCCGCCGGTCCACTGGCCTTGGCGAGCCATGGCAGCACCGCTGCGGCCATGCTCGGTGTCGCGGAAGCGATCATGTTGGCGACCGCGCCTGGCGCGGTCATTCTCGCCGACGACTTCGGTGACCAGGTCGACACGGCCAACGCCGAGCACCTGGCCGCCCGGCTGCGGGCCAGCGCCGGACAGTTGTGGTTGTCGACCCGACGGCCCGAGGTCGCGCGAGCATTTGACCCGGAGGAACTCGTCCGGCTGACCCGCCACGGCGGTGAGAGGACCTGGCACCGCTTGAAACGGCCGGCGGATCGGGGACGCATCCGGGCGATGCGGCAGCTTCACACCCAGCTTTTGCCGGCGTTGACCTCCCCGGCGGTCGCGATCACCGAAGGGCCGCACGACCTCGTCGTCTACGGAACGGTGGATCGGCAGCGGCTGCCCGGTGCCGCGCCGCTCTCGGCAGCGGGTGTGCGTCTCGTCGCGGCGGGCACCGGTCAAGACGGCGGCATCGGCGAGATCCCCGTCGTCGCCGACCTCGCCCGCAGCCTCGGTTTCCGCGTTATCGCGCTGATCGACCGTGACAAGGCCGAAGAACAGACGATCAAACAGATCGAAGCTAGCTGCGATGTGGTGGTGCGCCTTCCGTCGAGGACCGCCATTGAGGGCGCGGTGCTGGCCGGCGTGGACATCGCCAAGGTACGGGCGGCCAGCGCCACCCTCACGGCCTTCCTCAGCCAGGACCCGGCCGACGGCGTACCGGATGTCAAGGTCGTTGAGGTTGTGAAGCGCTCGCTGCACAAGAAGTCGCTGCACGAGCCGTTCCTCGATGCGCTCGTCGAGGAGACGAAGACCCCTCCGCCGATGATCGTGGACGTGCTCAACCACGTCGCCGCCGCAGCCTCCCCCTCATACAGCGGCCCTGCGGTCATCGACATCCCGCCCATCCCGCTACCCAGCGCGGCAAGTCCGTCGTGACTTATAAGCCAAGTGACGAGCAGCAGGCGGTAATCGACGCAACCGCGCCCGTCATCCTCGTACTCGCGGGAGCAGGCACCGGCAAGACCAGCACCGCCGCAGCCGCCGCCGGGAAATTCTTGCAGCGCGCTGATGTTCGGCGATCGATCATGCGCCGCGACGCCGTCCTCGCCGGGCGGCGTACCCGCCTCCCGGCGCAAGCCCGCGTGCTGTTCCTGTCGTTCTCCCGCACCGCTGTAGCCCAGGTGATTGACCGCGCCGCCGGGGTCATCGGCCCATACCTCGACCGCATCGACGTGTCGACGTTCCACGGCTTTGCCTGGAAGGTCATCAACGACTTCGGCCAGTACCACGGCTACCCGGCACCACAGCAGATCCTAAGCGCCGCCGAAGCGAAGGTTCCCGGAGGTCCTGCCGGCCTCACCTACGACCAGCTCATGCCAGCCGCCTGCACCCTGCTGCGCATCCCGGAGATCGCCGCTCACTACGCGGCCCGGTACGGCCTGGTCATCTGCGACGAGTTCCAAGACACCGACGACACCGAGTGGGCATTCCTTCAGCTCGTCGCGCCCCAAGCGCGCCGGATCTTCCTCGGCGATCTCAACCAGGCGATCTTCACCGGCATGAAAAACACCGACCCCGCCCGCCGTAAGGCATTGGCAGAGGCGCTTCCCGGCGCGATCACGCTCCCCCTACCGGCGGCCAGCCACCGCGATCCCACCGGGATCCTGCCCGCAGCCGCCGACGCGGCCCGAGAGCGAAACTTCGACCACCCCGCCATCGCTGAGGCGGTCCGAACCGGCCGCCTCACTGTCACCCGCTGCACCCCAAGCGACTACAACGAGCGAATCGTCGCAATGATCCGCGCCGCCCGCACCCGGCATCACACTGTCAACGTCTTCACCCACACCATCATCGCCACAAGCCTGCTGTCCGACACGCTGGCTAAGCACGGCATCCCACACGAACAGGTCGGCTTCACCGAGGCGTACGGCGAGGCAATCGCGGCCCAGCACGCGCTACTACGGTTCGCGCTCAACATCCCCGGCGCCAGTGTGCGCCGCGCGCTCGCCGTCTACATCGCCGCCAATACCAGAGTCAAGGGCGGCGGACTGGCCCCGCTCGCCCAACAAATGCTCGACAGCACCAACCCCGCTCTCGAAACAGCCCTCCGCTCCCTGGCCCTCGAGCTACGCCAGGCCGGCACCGCGGAAGAAGGACCCGACTACGACCGGCTTACCGACCTCATCGCCAGCTCGTACTCCCGCGTCGGCATGTTTCGAGGCGAAGAGACATGGGCCTGCGCCATGCCGCAGACCCGATCCGCGATCCGCCAGCTCCAGGCAGGACTCCCGTATGAAGATGTCGCAGAAGCACTGACCGCAGCGCGTGCAGGCGTACTCGTAGGAGCAGCCAACCAGCGTCCCCGCCCCATCCAGGTCATGAACCTGCACCAGACCAAAGGCCGCGAAGCGGACACCACCATCCTGCTCCTTCAGGAGGACGAATACCACGGCGGGGAAGGAGAGCCCTTCCCCTCTGGCTCCAAACTCCTGTACGTGGTCATGACCAGAGCCCGCCAGCGGGCCCAGATCATCGTCCCCGCCGCTCCCCATCCGCTGTGGCGGCCCCTTATCGAGCGGTGCGGACCCGCCTAAGCTAACCCTTTCCCCTGCTGGCTGGGTAAGGCCGACCGGCCGATGCGGTGGACGGAGCAGGCGAGCCTGACGCCATCAATGGCATCTCAGGCGGTCAGCTCGCCGACGCCGCTTTCGCGACGTCGGCGAGCTGCCGGGCGTGGTGGACGGGGTTCGTCGTACGGGGCGGTTAGCGTTTCGCGACGTGGACGATGTGAGCAGCCTGCGGTCCTCGGCGACCGCCTTTGCCGAGCAGCACGCGATGACCGTGGTGCCCGCCGTACCGTTACACGACCTCGGGCCTGAGGTGCAGCTCGACGCGGAGGCCATCGACCTGCCGCGCTTTCTCGCCCTGGCGCAGGGGATGGGCGCGCCCGCGCTGTATCTGGAGGTCGACCCGTTCGATGCGGATCCGGAGGAGGTAGCCGACCCGCCCGCGCATCTGCCGCGGGCAGCTGTACGGGATCGAGATCGCGTTTGTCGCCGGCGGCGTCGTGCACTTCTGGGAGCACACCGCGTCCTGGTACGCCGAGTGGGAGGCGCTGCTCGCGGCAGGAAGAGCCGTTGTTGACGACCGTGACCCAGACGACGATCAGCCGCGCTGGTTGACCGACAGCGAGCGCGAGGAACTGGCGGAGCCCGCCGTGCAGGCTTTGCTGGCCATGCCTGAGTTCCGCGGCGAGAAGCCCGGCGGCGGCCGGCACCGCTTCGCGCAACGCCACCTGCCCGCTGACATCGATGAGCGCGTCATCCACACGGCCGTGAGGCTGGCCTGCGACCGCGCCGACGAGATGGCCCGGCAGCGGTACGCAGACATCGAGGACCATTACGAGCAGCTCGCGGCGGATCTGCTGACCGACCCGGCTTACCGGCGGGCCGGGTCCGCAGCCGCTCGCAAGCTTGCCGCCGAGCGATTCCTCGCCGCCTGGGCCGACGGCTGGGCTCCCCCTACCGTAGCCCGGGACGAGTTGTATGCCAGAGCCCAACGGCTGGCCAAGACAGCGGCACGCCCGCCAGCGCTGTACTGACCCTGGCGGGGGCACCCACAGCTCGCCTCACGACTCACGCCCTAGCTTTCATCTCCCGAAGCTCGGCCGCAGTCAGCTCACCGGAGGAAACCCGGATCGCCAGCGGAAGCTTGTGCACGAACCCGCGCGGAGTACGGATCCGCACTGTGGCGTCTTCGGGGGTCAGTCCGGCATCGCGCAGGGAGGCCGCGACGGCTGCGGAGATCCCGCCGTTGGCAGTGATCCACTTGTCCGCCTCCTGGGCCGTGAACCAATGCTTCGCCCACTCCCGTGCCGACGCCTCGGCATACCGGATCCGCGCCGGGCGCGGAGGAAGACTGATGGACCGGGCGTCGGTCTGCGCCTCCTCCAAGCGCAGGAACACTTTCGCCAGGTCGGACGGTTCTGACAGCGGGCCGCGCCATCGACCGTGGTGGGACAGGGGGCGCGGCGGGGCGGTCCGGAAGGCCGGGCCGGCCCCCGGTTGGTTCGGAACAGCCGGGCGCTGCTGCGGCAGAGTCGCCGCCTTCCGTAGCGCCCGCTCCTCGTCGTGGGACAGGGAACTGGTCGGACCACCTACGTCGAGCCCGAGGTCGCGGGCCGTCGCCAGGAGGTCGGAGACGTCGACGCGCATCTGACGCGCCAGGTCGTTCAGGCGCATAAGCCGCACCTCTCTCAAATCCCCATCATCCTAATACACCTGTACGACGGGAAGCCGCTTCGAGCGTCACCGTCAGGTGCCGAGAAGGACTGAGGCGTTGGTGGGGTAGGCGTTGGTGACTCGTACCCTGATGAACAGACGGACGTGCTGCGGGCCGTTCGCTGCGAGCCAGCGTTCAGTCTCCAGGCGAAGGCGGGTGATGTGGCGGTCGTCCTGGAGCAGGCAGTGCAGCGGCTTTTCGTTATCCTTCGGCGCCCAGCCTTCGGGGACCTGTTGGGTTTGCTGCGGCCAGGTCAAGGCGTCGAACAGGGTCTTGAGCTGGTTGTCGATGTCGGCCTTGCTGAGGACGCTGCCAGGGGCGGCTTCCCGCAGCAGCAGGACGTCAAGGTCTGCTCGAAGCTTGAACGCGTCGTGCACGACCGCTGTGAAGCCGTGCCCGGCGATGTTCTCGTAATGCACACCGTCCGGCTCGGCGGCGTTGGCGATATTTGTCAGGGGCTCGTGTGTCCACAACTCGGCCAGCTGGCGATGGAAGTGGCGGCGGATCTCCATCTTGTGCTTGGCGGTGCCGTCTGGGGTGAGCAGGCCGTCGTAGGTCAGGGTGAACCGCATGGAACATGTCTATCGCAAGGCGATTGTTGGCACGGCATCCCCGCAGCGGGCGCCGCCTACGGGTTGGCTGGGGCGGTCTCGCGCCGGGAGTGACGCCAGTTGAGCGCCTGGACGCCGTGCCCTCGGGCGTGGCACGACTTCCGGCACTGGTGTCAGATGTCAGTCGGGCGATAGGATCTTTAGGTCAGCGGTCATTCGTTCGGTTACGCCAGCGTCGAGCTTTGCTCCGTGCCCGAACGACCAGTCGCCAGCGCGAAGCTTCTCGATAGTTCGTGCGAGAGCTCGTCGGGCGTAGACTACGCTCTCGTCGCTCCAGAGCACGACGGCTACGTGGGGCGCCGCGTGGTGCTTTTCCAAGGCCTCGCCGACGAGGGTCAGGCTGTTGCTCGCGTCATCAAGCACACCGATCACGTCCCATTTGTCGCGACCCCCGTGCGTGAGTCGCGCGTGGTTCAAGCTGACGCAGCGGACCGCTTGGGCAAGTGACGCGACGAGACGTCCTGTGTCTTCGACGCTGATGATCGCCGGTGAGGCACCCCTGACCTCTCGCTTCTGCCTCTCGTCGGCTCGGACAATGTCAGCAGCGAGAGCGGCGACGTCGACGGTGCCGAGGTGCGCGCTAAGGACTGTCTCCTCACGCATGCCGAGGCTGCGAGCCGTCTTGTTGACCAATTCGGCCACGATGTCCTCCGCAGCGGCCGCGGACAGCTCGAACCTCTGCCCGCGGCACTCACTTTGGAGCCGCTCGACCATTCGGCGGAACTCGGCGCGTTTGCGCAACTCAACCCTCCGATCGTGGTTTCGGCCGTCCTGCTCACCGTCGGAAGCCGCGGCGGCCGTCCCGCGACGTCATGTTCAAGAAGGGACGGAACCACGCCTCGGCCCGGTAGTCGCCTATTCCCATATATTGGTTTTGCTCTGTTTCCGGGTCTTCGATGCCATCCAAATGCACGTCGAACAAGTGCAGAATGTCGTCGTCCTGCAGAAACACCTCGGAGGCCATGTCCCAGTCGTAGTCGTCGGCGTGCTCGGGCAACCGCGCCATCAGGCTCGCCGACGGGCCCCATCCGTCGGCGAGCGCCGCCTGAGCGGCCTGAACCATCAGGTGGAAGGCCATCTCCTCGCCAGGGCACGTGGGCCGAGGCTCTCTGCCGGCCTCGAGATCCTTGGTCAGGTCGTCGAACGCGCGAGCGGCCTGCCTGCGCCACACGGCATCCTGCCGCCAGGTGATGCGCGGGTAGTCGCCGAGGACCCTCCACTCGGCTTCGTCCGTGATCGGCTCATCGCCGTGCAGTTGTACGTCGTCGTAGGCGTGGTCGGCGAGGATTTGCGCGACTGTCCAGAGCACCGCTGCGGTCCGTGGTGTCAGCTGGAAGCCGGAGCAGGCGTCACAGCCATCCCTGCCGCAGTGGCACAGCGGGAAGAGCCTGGCGAAGTCCGGCTCCGTGACAAGTTCGAAGCCGTCCTTGTCGACCTCGACAGCGGTCTGGCGCGCGCTGACGAACTCCACGCCCGGCCTATCGGCAATGATGCCGGCCGCGTCGGCGATCCAGTCGACGGCAGCGACCGGGTCGCCCTGAATGTCCCGTCGGACCTCAGCCCGAACGTCGGCGAGGCTTTGACCCGGCTCGACAGAGAACTCGCTGGCATCGACGTCGTCCAGGACCGCCTCTTCGAGGGCTGCCTCGTCCGTGACCTCGACGATCACCTCGGCGCTCACCTTGACTCGACGGGGGTGCTGGCCCATGTGACGGAGGATAGCCCGCACCATCCAGCCTTCTCTATCGCGCATCGGGGCCACGGTGCCGGGTGCCGCCCACCGAGCGCCTCGTGTAGTCGGGGGTGGCTGGCATGATGCGCCCGTGCGCATCACCAGGATCTCGGCCACCAACTTCCTCGGCCTCGCAGAGGCAGAGGTATGTACCGACAGGCCGTTAACCATCGTCACGGGCGCGAACGGCAGCGGCAAATCGACTCTCCTGCAGGCCCTCAACCTGATGGTTGACGCCGTCCAGGCCAGCGTCACGGGGACGCGGCCTCTCGACAGCGAGTGGGCGACGGCTGGCCACAACGGTGCGGAGTCGTTCGAGGTCCGTGTCGGCGTCAAGTTCGACGCCTCAGACGAGCGCGTGCTGATCGATTCCTACTACCGCGCTGCGATACTGCACCTCCTACATCCTGAGGCCACCGACGTGATGGCGCTCGCCGCGGCGGTCGACGCGAATCTCACGCCTGACTCAGCGTCGCCGATGATGGCCGGCGACCTTGTGGTCATACTCGACAGGCAGCAGCGGGGGCCTTGGACAGTTGGATGGGAGTTCGAACTGCCGCATGGGCCGGTGCACGTCCAGCTCCTCGGCAACGAAGTGGGTCGCCTGCTGGACGGTCCTGTCATCGCTGGCCCCAGTAAGTCGCCCTACGTCGGCGAGTTGTGCCCCTCAACCAACGACATCGTCGCAAAGGTCAACGACCGCAAGGTTCCGGTCGAGCTGTGGAACTACGTGCCAGGCAGACGCGTCGAGTTTGTCGCCGAGCAGGTGAATGCGGCCGTGCAGCCGCCGAGCATTGCCGCTGTCTCGGCGGAGGCTGACTATCAGGCTCAACCACAAACTCGGGTGCCCTTTGCACACCTCCTGGAACGGCTGATAGCGCGTCGTCTCCAAGTCACGAATAACCACCGCGCACCGATACGTACGCACTTCAAGGCACGGGAACTCGCGCAAACACCCAGCCTGCGGGACGGCTCGCTGCTGGCCTTGGAGCTGCACCGGCTGAAGAACGGATCAGCCGGCGACCGCCGCCGATTCGCCAGAGTGCGGGAGTCCTTCAAGCGGCTGACCGGGGAGCAGATCGACTGCACCGAACAGGTGATACCGGATGTGGAGGGGGACGCGGAGGTGATACTCGTTCCAACCATCCAGATCCAAGTCGGCGACGACGCGCACGATGTCCCGCTGCACCGCGCCGGGGCGGGCGCAGCCGAAGCTCTCCTGCTTGCCACGCTGCTAGCGGACGAGCGTCGATGCGTGTTCCTCGACGAACCAGCTGTACACCTGTCGCCGACGGCGCAACGACGACTGTTGGCGATGCTCCGTGCCCGCCGAAGCGGTCCTGGCCAGGCGCTCTGCGTGACCCACAACCCCGATCTCGTGCCGGCGCAGACGGCTGACGAACTGGGCAGCATTGTCCGTATGTCCAAAACCGGCGGCCGTGCCGTGAACTCGATTGCCGCGACTACACCGGCAGACATCGCCGCCGTGACACGGCTGCTCGCTTCGGCCGAAGTCCGTAGTCTGCTCTTCGCGGCCGGGGTGGTGCTGTTCGAGGGGCCCACCGACCTCGCCGCTATCGGGCGCTGGCTTGACGGCTCCCTGGCAGATGACAAAGGGCCGCTACCTACGCCAGATGAGCGGAACGTCGCTTTCTTATCAGTTGACGGGCAGAAGGGGTTCGGGGCTTTCGCGTCGCTGGCTGATCGGCTTGGGGTGCCATGGGTGATCGTCGCTGACGGCCCCGCAATGCGCCCTGGCAGCGATATGGCAAAACAGCTAGCGAAGCTGGGTAGGGCGGTGCCGCAGTCCGGAGAGAAATTGGCTGAAGTTCGAGCGGAGTGGGCGGCCGAAGGTGTCTACTCTCTCGCTGACGACTTCGGCGACGACGGGTCGAAGAGCGGTGAACTCGAAATGTTCCTGGGCCGCGTGGACGCACAGATGCTCGCCAAAGTGCGGCGAGATGTTGGCACGCAGAAGGGAACCAGGGTAGGCGCTGCCTTTGCTGACGCTGTACCAGCGCCGCCTGAGGTAGCGGCATTGTGGGCGGATTTGCTTCGCGCTTTGGGGCTGCCTCGGACGTAAGGCGGCCGACGGTGGGCGGGGCGGCTGATGCGCCGCAGCTGGGTCATGGGACGGTCAGCGGGTCGGCGGCTGAGCCTGAACGAGCCGGCGGCGAGGTCGGTCATGTGCGTTCAGTCTGGTAAACGCGGACACCGCCCGGCACCGAGGCACTTGAGCGGGGCGGACGAAGGATTATCACTGGGGGCAGGTCTCCCAGACGGGTGGGAGATCCCCGACTGGAACACCGACGAGCTGATCCCCGAAGGCGACGACGGGCTCGACGGATACGACCCCACGGCACGTCGACTCGACCCGGACGGCACTGGTTCCACGTGGATCTGTTGGACGACGATGAGCCGCGCCCAGACGTGGACACACCTGGCGTGCCGCCGTCGCTTGGGCGAGCGATCGAAGAGTGGCTTGCCCAGTTGAAAACCACTGACGAGGAGATCGCCGCGTTTCTCGGCTGGACGGTCGAAAAAATCCGTGGGTACCGGTAGCAACCCGGAGAGGAAGGGCGGTCTCCCCGGCCATAGCGCTGCGTCGCGTCAACCCTGGTTCGTCCGATCCGCAGGTCCGCAGGCATGTCCAATCCGCTGCCCGACGTGAGAGCGCCAGCGGCTTGCCCGGCCGCGTCGTTCCACCACCATGCCTGGCCGTTGACGAACAGGCATGGAGCCGACGCGGTCAGATCGTCCCGCACCAGGACGAGGTCGGCATCGGGCATGAGGATGCGGACTCCCCCGGTCGCCGTGGACAGCACGTAGCTGTACCGGCCGCGGTCGGGTGAGGGGACGCCCGTCCGACGACTCGTCAGGGTGGGAAACTGTGGCGAGGTGCCGAACCAAGGACAGGAGCGAGCCCGATAGTCAAAGCAGACGAACTGTCAGGCCTTGGCCGTACAGTCGTGGAGTCAACGGGTTGAGGGAGGCGAGAAAAGTGGCAGTACCGCCCTCGGGGGCAGTCGGAGCGATGCCGGACAGCCCCGTCGTGGTGATGAATCCTGCCGAATGGCGGGAGAACGCCCAGGCGGCGCTCAAGCGTCTCGGCCTGAGCTACGAAGACCTTCAACAGCAGGCCCGGGACCGGAACTTCGTGTCCACCGCCGCCCGCAAGCTGTGGGTGCTGATCGGGGATACTCTCTGAGTTGGCGCGCTCGAAGCTAGAGGACAAAGCGCACGAGTTCGCCGTCAAGCTGCAGGAGCTGCTGGCCCAGACGGTCGTAGATGACCATGTTCGTGTGCTCGCCCGTATCAATCCCGCCAAAAGAGTCGTGGCCGTCGGCACCAACCTGACGAAGGACTTCGCGACCAGCCCGGTCGCCCTGCGCACGATCGACAGGCGCCACCAGCTGTACCTCGACCTGCAGTGCCAGGTATACCTCGAAGAGGGCACCGGCCACCTGACCATGCACCATTCGTACTTCGCGGTGTCGGCGTCCCCGGACGCGCCTGACCCGTTGTTCCACTACGACTACGAGCGCGGCAAGCGAGACGCTGAGGGCGGCTATACAGAGGCCCACCTGCAGGTCTTCGGGGTCAACACGGAACTGGACCCGATCATCCAGGCATTGTCCACAAAGCGGAAGAAGAAGCAGATAGGCGAGTTGCACTTCCCTGTCGGCGGGCGGCGCTTCCGCCCAGCCCTGGAGGACGTCCTTGAGTTCCTCATCGACGAGCAGCTTGTCAACCCAAAAGCCGGCTGGCAGCAGGTCCTCGACAAGTCGCGCGATGAGTTCCGGATGATCCAGCTCAAGGCAATGGTGCGCCGATACCCGGAGGTTGCGCGTGAGGCACTCGCCGACAACGATCAGCGTTGAGCTTGATCTCTAAGCTAAGAGGAGACGGTGCGATCTGGTTTGAGGCGGGTATATGCGCTTTCGCCCTTGAGGAGTTACCCCTTCCTGCCTGCGGCTGGTCGGCCTAGGAAGATTCATCGGGATGTCCGTGTACCTCGCAGGCGATGACCTCTAACTAGATCGCCGGACATCGATGCGATTGCTCCGCGGTGTGGTAGCGCTGCGAGGCGTGATGGCGTAAGGCAGGGCCAGGTTCGGCTCGATGTGCGACTAGCATCTCGGCCATGAGCGATCGAGGGGCTGCGGGCAAAGCAACTGATCCGAAGCTGGATAGCTTGGCCCCCAAGGTCGACAAGGAAGAACACGGCGTCTACGTCACGATCCTCAAGCGGGCCATCGAGGAACAGACCGATGTACGCAACATTGCGCTGACCGGCACCTACGGCACCGGCAAAAGCAGCATCCTGCGCACTCTCGCCAAGACCTACCCTAAAAGGGTCATTGAGGTGTCGCTATCGACGCTGGGTGAGCAGCCCGCGCCTGTTGGAGCCGGCGAAGAGGGCAACCCTGCCGCGACGACAAAGACGAATCGCATCCAAAAGGAAATCGTCAAGCAGCTGCTCTACCAGCAGATGCCCGCAGATGCCCGCGAGTCACGCTTCCGGCGCATCAGTCGATTCCCCCGCAGGCGTGAGTTCTGCCTTGCTCTGTTCGTGGGTCTGGGTCTCTTTTGCCTCATGGTGGCGACAGGGCTGGACCGGCCCTTGATCACGCTGACCGGAGCCGACCCTATCGATCGCCCCGGCTGGTCGCGCACCCCGCTTGTGTACCTCGCGCTCGCAGCCATCCTCGCAGGGGCCGTCTACTTGGTTCGTCTTCTATTGCACGACAAGCTGAGGATTGAGCAGATTACGGCTGGCCCTGCCAGCATCACGCTCCCGCCGCGCTCATCTAGCTATTTCGACGAGTACCTCGACGAGATTGTCTACCTCTTCGAGACCAACCGGCGCGACATCGTCATTCTGGAGGATCTCGACCGCTTCGACGACCCGCTCATCTTCGAGACACTACGATCACTCAACAACCTGCTGAACAGCGCGAAACAGCTCAAGAGTCGCAGGATCCGGTTCATCTACGCCCTTCGCGACAGCATCTTCGAGAAGCTAGGGCGCGACGAAAATAACGCGATCACCGACGAAGCCAAGGCGGAACTTGTCCGGGCCAACCGCACCAAGTTCTTCGACCTCGTCGTACCGGTGGTGCCGTTCATCACCCACAAGAACGCCCGCGATCACATGCACAGGCTCCTGACAGACCGCGGGCACTCGATCTCCAAGGAACTTGTCGACCTCGCTGCACGGCACGTCGCCGACATGCGGCTCATCCACAACATCGTCAACGAGTACGAGGTGTTCAAGCACCAGCTCATCGACGTCGCCACACCGGTACCGCAGCTCGACGAGGAACGCCTTCTCGCGATGGTCCTTTTCAAGAACGTCCACATGGCCGACTTCGAAGCGATCCGACTCGGCGAGAGCTCGCTGGACAAGCTGTACGACGTCTGGCGCGGCCTAATCAGCGCGAACCTTCACCGGCTCCGCGTGGAGTCGGCCAAGCTCCATGAGCGGATCGAACGCGACGAGGCGGCCGAGGAAAGGGCCGGCGAGTTGGCGGCGAGGCTTCAGGCGCGTGTCGACGCGATTGTTCGCGCGTCGTCGCCGCAAGGCTTCACGGTGAGCGATCAGCTACACGTCGGCGGTAAAGTCGTCAGTCCTGCCGAGCTCCGAACTGCGAAGTTTTGGCGCGACCTACTACAAGGTAACGGCTCGATCGTGCTGCATGTTCGCGACGGATACGGCTACCAACGCGAACTGCTGTTCTCTGTGCCAGTGCTGAGCGACCTCCTTGGCACCTCCCTCGATCTGACCGAATGGGCCGCGCGCTCAGTGACCGCTGATCAAGACGGCCTGGAACGGATCGAGCGCGACACGCATTTCCTTCAACACCATACTTGGGCTGATCTCGTCGACCGTCCGCAGTTCAAGTACAAGACCGCGGAGATCGAGAGTGCGCTGACCTTCCGCCAATGGGTCGACCGGCTCCTTCCATCCCGGCTCGCCGTCGACCTGGCATCCCAGGGATACATCACGTCCTACTTCTCGCTCCACGTCTCGTCCTTCTACGGCGAGTTGATCCGACCCGACGCGATGACCTACCTGATGCGCAACGTCGACCGCGGCACGCCGGACGCTGACTATCCCCTCGACGGCGAGGACATCACCGCAATCCTCCGTGACCGTGGTGCCGGCGTGCTCCGCGACCCCAGCATGTACAACGTCTCCATCCTCAACCACCTGCTCCAAGAGGAAGCGGATCGCGCAAAGGTGGTCGTGAAACGCCTCGCCGACTGGGGACCCAAAGAGCGCATTTCGTCGATCACTATTTGAGCGCTGGCGCGGCAAAGGCCGCACTTGTAGAGCAGCTCACCCCGCTCCTGCCGGGAATCTTCACCTACCTGATCGGTGACACAACCCTAGGCCGAGACGAGCGGAGCCGGCTCGTGGACGTCGCTCTTACTCACCGCGCTGACAGCACAGAGTACGAGCACTCAGACCAGGTGCGAACCTTCTTCGAGGCTTCGTACTCGGATTTCCTGTCGCTGCGGGACGAGCGCTACAGCGACGCGGCCCGCCGCGCGGTGCAGTTCATCGCCGGCACGGGTGCAGTCATTCCGACCGTTGTTGAGCTGTCGGCGGCAGCGCGTGCCGCACTGATCAAGGCATGTGCTTACGCCATCACCACTCGGAACCTCGAAGTGCTCGCCGAGACTGACAACATCGCACTCGACCGCCTTGCCAAGGCCGATCGCGATATCTACGGCCACGCACTCGGCAATCTCGACGCGTACTTCCAATCGAACCACGAGTCGCAAGGGACGAGGTGGACCGTCGAGTCGTCCGCGATGTTCATCGGGGTGCTACAGGACGTCGCACGGCTCAGGAAGCCCGACTTCGGCAGACTCGTAAACGGCGCAAGCCCTGAGTGCATGATCGATGACCTCGGCGACGCTCCCGAGGGTGCCTGGCCCGTGCTCGTAGGCACAGGCCGGATCCCACCCACCTTCGCCAACGTCAGGGCCTACGTGGAGTGGGCAGGTGGCATCGATGAGTGGCTCGCGGCGTTGCTCGCGTCGGCACGCGAGGTGGTGGACGCGAACGGCGAAGAACTCGACGCCAGGCGCGAACTCGCGACAACCATCGTGAACGCACGAGAGCAGCTGCCCGACCCGGCTCTGCGGGCGCAGATCGCGGGTTCCCTGCAGCCGGGGGCACTTGAAGCGCAGTCCGTCGGCCCCGAGTCCGGCGAGCTGATCGCTCTTCTCATCGAGAAGGAGCTACTCAACGACGACGAGGAGACGTTCCACTCCCGGCTCATGGTTGACTGGCGCACACTCGAGCACGCGATCACGCGGTCGAGCAACTACGCTGAGCTCATCGGCCCGCAGACACTGCAAGCTACATACATCGCCGAACTGATGCAGAGTTCGAAGGTCGCCGACGACATCAAGAACGTAGTCCTTGAGGCGCTGGACGAGTTCGCAGGCGGAGCACCTAAAGCTGGCCACCAGGCGATGGCAGCGTACGCGCTCCGGTCTGGTTTGGGTCTCCGCGCCGACCAGATCGAAACACTACGCCGGGGCGGCGCTCACCAGGCGACGGTCGCAGGACTCCTGGCGGCGGCGGGGAAGGACGTCTCTCTTGACGAACTCCGCCAAACCCTGCGGAACATGGGCGGCGACTACGCCAGGATCGCAGACAAGGGCAACCGGCAGGCGCAACTTGCCGACACCCAGGCGCATCAGGCCATCCTCCGTCGGCTTCAGGATGGAGGAATTGTTTCCACGATCAAGCCCGACCGGCGCAAGTCGAACCTTCGAGTACACATGAAGCGGTAACGACACAAGCCAGCCGCATGACCATGCGGTGCCGCCGTTACTTGGGCTGTTCAGCAAGCCTTGATCACGTGGCCATGCGAGCCCTGCCACCCGCGTTGACCTCCGAGGGAGATCCGGCCGATGAAGCGAGATAACGCCCTCCGTCTGGTCGAGCAGATGCTGCGTAACCTCGACGCCGGCCATGCTCAACCACCTCTTGACATCGTCACGAAGGTGTACGTATTCGGCTCTTTCGCGCGTGGTGCCCTCACGCCCCACGACATCGACCTCAACGTTGAACTCGCCCCCGACCTCGACTTCGCCGCCGGCGCCGTGAGCGACCTCGGACACGGGCGCGATCCGTACCGTCACATCCGGCATGCTCTCGTCGGGCGGAGCCGGCAATGCCAGTTCCAGTTCGACGCGACTGACAAAATGCGGCGAAGTGGCCTCGACTTTACGCTCAGGCTCCTCTGGCAGCGTGGCGATGCCATAGACGCAGCGTTGACTCGCTTGCATGCCATCACGGCCGATCCCACCGCAGGCCGGGCGGCCCGTGACTGGATGCTGCCCGAATTCGACGGCCTGGACCGCTGGATTCCTGGACCCGTGCGTAAGCCGATCTACCAGGCAGTAGAGGCAAACGTCCTACACATCGAACGACTGGACCTCGCCGACTGCGATGTGCGAGACGCAGAGGCGAAGCTCGCCCTCGACGACCAATGGAAGCCAGGCGGCGACACGCACCGGGCCGCGACCGCCGCAGTGGCCTACTACGAGCGCCGAGGGATCCCAACAGGGCAGATCCGCATCCAACGGACCAAACTCGGACCGGGCACCCCGAACTATTTCGTCAGCATCCGTTGGCGCAACTTCGACGCCATCCCTAGGAAGCTCACCGCTGATACGGGAGCTGAGTGGCTGGAAATCCTGCGGATCGGCACCCGCGGACCGCTCCCAGCCCTTCGCTTACGGCCACTCGACCGGCAGGCGCTTGCCAAGATTCGCTGGAGCACCGAAGGTTAAGCGGCCAAGCGAGCGGGACGTTTGACCACTCTGGGAGCTCTCGGCGGCAGTGCTCGCAGTGCTTCTTCCGAGATGGCGGGCCACGGGTCGCTGTCCGCTGACTGCGCGGCGGCAATGTGAGTCGGTCCTGTTCGCGTACGTGGGTGGTGGAAATCTACGGATCAGAAGGTTGGGGGTTCGAGTCCCTTCGGGCGCGCCTTCTTGAACAGGGGAGATAGCCGGCCGGCTATCTCCCCCGAGCCTGTGTGAGTCACGCCTGTGACCCCACGATCAGGGCTCCGTGCGGCGTCGCTGAGCTGGTCGATGGTGCCAGCGCGCAGCGGATCGAGAGGGTGCGTGCGAAGGGATTGAGTCTCAAGCTTCCTGGTCCGTAGTCCGATGCATATCTGTTAAGGATGAACTTTGCATCGTTGCTGCGGTACGGATGAGTTTCGGTTTTATGTCTGGTTTCAGGGTTGGGTGGAGAGTGACGCCCTCGGCGCCCGTCGTCGCCCGGACGGCCTGCTGAGCGGTCATGGCGACGCCTTCGGGCGGTGTCGTTGATGCGGGTGTCCGAGGGACCGGGGCAGGTATACCGGCGGTGTGGCTGCCGCGACGAGGAGACGGGCAAGCAGTTCGGCGCCGGTTGCGTTCGGTTGGCGGACCTGAGCCATGGGCGCTGGTACTTCTCCCTGCAGGTCCCCACGCCTGACGGTGGTCGTGATCGGGTTCGCCGGGGTGGGTTCGCCACTCTGGCTGAGGCGGAGCGGGCCTGCTGGGAGTTGGCCCAGTTGCCGGGGCCGGAGGCGGTCGCGCGGACCTGGACGGTGCGACGCTGGCTGCGTTTCTGGTTGTCGGAGCTTGAGGGCCGGTTGAGGCCCACGACGGTGCTCAACTACCGCAGCATCGTGGAGAAGTACCTGATCCCGCACCTGGGCCGCTTTCGGTTGAGCAAGCTGTGTACGAAGACCGTTCAGCGGGCCATGGACGCGATCTGCCGTCAGGTCGTGCGCGGTGGGCGGTTGAACTCGCCGGGCAGCGTGAGTCGGATCCGGGCGGTGCTGCGCAGCGCGTTGTCGGAGGCGAGACGGCAGGGCATCGGCGGCCACAACCCCGCCCGGAATCTGCGGCTACCTAACGGGGCACGCCCGCACGCCGTGGTCTGGGATGACGAGCACGAAGCAAAGTGGCGGGAGACCGGCGTGCGCCCACGGGTGGCCGTGTGGGATCTGGACAATCTTGCGCGTTTCCTTGAGGCGGTGCGCGACGATCCGCTGTTCGTGCTGTGGTGGCTGGTGGCACTGCGCGGCCCGCGTCGGGGTGAGATGGCGGGCCTGCGCTGGGAGGACATCAACCTGGCCGCAGGAGAGTTGACGATCCGGGAACAGGTCATCGTCATCGGCGGCCGGCGGCCGGCGGGCTCGAAGCATCACATCCTGACCGAGGGCGCCGGCATCCCCCTGGCCGTCGCGTTGACCGGCGGCAACCGCCACGACGTCACCGAACTGCTCCCGCTGATCGACAAGATCCCACCGGTACGAAGCCGCCGCGGCCGACCCCGCCGGCGGCCCGATCAACTGTTCGCCGACCGCGCGTACGACCACGACAAGTACCGCAGAGCGGTACGCGCCAAAGGCATCCGACTGCGGATCGCTCGCCGCGTCGGCCTTGAACTCGGCGGGGTAGTGCTTCATCACCATCTGTCAGGGACTCCTGATCTCCCCGGACCATCACGATCCAAGGTTCAAGTGTCCAGGACCAGGGGGCAACTCCCCCCGGCGCCGTGACGCCGTAAAGCTGCTCCGGCGGAGTATCTGTGGGCGGACCGGAGCAGAGCACGGTCTGTCAGTGGGAGTCCGGTCTGGGGATATGGATGCCGGCGGCGCGCAGCTTGGTCTCGACAAGCGCGGCCAGCCGGGCCGCGGCTGGTGCCTGCTCTGTGCCGTGGTGGGCGATCAGCTTGTACCGGGTCGCGGCCTCGGTGCGGGCTTGCAGGCCGGTGACGATCTTCAGCTGTGCGGGATTGGCGAGGTAGTGCTCGGCCATGGCGGTGGCGAGTTCGGCGATGCGGGGATCGTCCGATTGCCAGGCCGCGGCTTCGGCGGCCCGCTTGCTCAAGGCGACGAATCGGGGGTCTTCGATGGCGTGCTCGACGTGGGTGAGGTAGTCGTCGAAGCCTTCTGGAACCAGGGCCTTGGCCAGCACCCAGCCCTCCCGGGCGGCGGCCACCTCGTCTGCGGAGAAGCCGAGGCAGCGCATCCGTTCCAGTAGCGCCACGGCGTGGTCGGGCAGCAGCGCCCGGTTGCCGTCGGCGAGCCGGTGCAGCGTGTCACGCCGCGCGGTCAACTCCTCGATCTGTTCGGTGAGCTGCCGCTCGACGTCGGCGAGTGCGGCGGTGAACGACGCAGTGTCGGCGTCGAGCAGGGGCCCGATCTCGGCCAACGGCACGCCCGCGCCGGCAAGGGTCCGGACCTGCACCAGCCGCAACAACTCGGCCGATCCGTACCGCCGGTAACCTGAGCTGTCACGTTCGGGCTCCTCGACCAAGCCGAGCTTGTGGTAGTGCCGCACCGTTTTGACCGTAACGCCGGCGAATGCCGCCGCCTGCCCGATCGTGACTCCGTGCCTCATATGCTCAGCCTGCCTTGCGCTCGGACTCGGCCGCGAATTCGCACACCGCGGCCGAGTATGCGGACGCGCCGCGCCGAACTCGGCAAGTTCGGCGCGGCCCTGGTTCGCGTTCAGCACGTCGGCTGAGCCGGATCGGCCTGCCCGCCGCAGAATACCTCGTTGACGAGCCGCTGCGTCGCCTTGTGGAACGGCGCGGCCAGCGACAGCGCGGCGTCGTCCACATAGTTGAGCGTGGCGGTCAGCGTCTTGGTGCCATCAGGCGTGCTGAACATCATCGCCGCGTGACCTGCGGCGCCGCCGTTGTGGGTGACGACGGTGCCACCGGGGCCCGTGTCCTGTACGAACACCCCCAGGCCGTAGCCCATGTTCGGGATGGGCGTCGGGCACGGCGTGCGCATCTCGGCCAGCAGTTCGGCCGGCAGGAGCTTGCCGCTCATCAGCGCGGAGATGAAGGTGTGCAGGTCGCGGGTGGTCGAGATCATGTCACCGCCGCTGGAGATCCAGGAGGGGTTGTGGCGGGTGACGTCGACAATCTTCTCCTGCCCGCCGTCCTCGTACCGGTAGTAGGCGTGGGCGTGCGGCTCGGGGACCTCGGTCTGGGTGGTCGGTGCCACGGTGCCCGTCAGCCCGAGCGGCCCCAGGATCAGCCGCTGCATCTCCTGGGCGACCGCGCGGCCGGTGACCTTCTCGATCAGCAGCCGGGCCAGCACGTAGTTGGTGTTGGAATAGCTCCAGCCGGCTCCCGGCTCGAACCGTGCTGGCTTGGACAGCGCCAGCCGCACCAAGTCCTCCGGCTCGTAGGTCTTGAATCGATTGTCCACCCACGCCTTGCCCGCCGTGGTGGCGGGAATCCCTGGCACGAACGTCCCGTCGTCGTAATACTCGCCGGTGAAATTGAAGATTCCGCTGGTGTGCTGCAGCAGCATCCGCACCGTGGTCCGCTTGTCGAGTCCGAACTCGGGCAGGTAGTCCGTCACCGGCGTGTCCAGCCCGATCGTGCTTTCGGCCACCAGTTGCAGTACCAGGGCCCCGGTGAACATCTTGGTGTTACTGCCGATCCGGACGTGCCCGTCGGTAGGCGGCTCGGCGGTCTCGCCGAGCTCGCTCACCCCGGCGCTGCCGACCCACTCGCCCCGCTCATCGTGCACGCGCAGCGTGATCCCGGTGATACCGGAATCGACGATCTCTTCGAGGGCCTGCTGCAGTTCCGGGCGATCGGGCCCGGCAGCAGCCGGTACGTCCCCGCTGTCCGCAACGGCTACCCGGGCGACGTTGAGGGCTGCGCTGATCTTACGGGCCATCTCGGCTGTCGCGGGGTTGGGCTGGCCCTGGTGGGGCTGGGCGGCTGCGTCGATAGCAACGAGGACGGTGTTGCGGAAGTTGTCGGCCTCGGCCGGATCCTGCCTCTCCAGCAGGACCACCGCTGCGGTCAGGGCCGGCAGTACCTGGTCGGCGAGTGCGGCAGCAGTCTTGCCGTTCAATTCGATGTCCTTCGACCTCGCATCGAGCACGTGCCCGACTAGGCCGGTCGCCGACGTCAAGGCGATGGAGGCGTTCGTGGCGGCCTTGTGGGGTGTGCCGGTGGCGGCCATCAACGACACCGCGCCGTACGCGGCGGTCCGCAGCGTGTTCTTGTCCTGGTCGGTCAGGGTGATGGACATGGTGGTCCACTCCTTTGAATCTGTTATGTCGGTGTCGGCGTCGTGCCGCTGCGGCGAGCTTTCACCCTGACCCAAGGTCAACCTCAACCGTGATCTAGGTCATAGGTACTTTCTGGGGTTGGAACAGCCTCGGAGGCAGGCCGTCCTCATCGGGGTGACAGTCACATCTCGCGCGCGTCCGGCGGTGAGGTGTTCCGCCCCGTCCAGCGCCGGGTTGTCCAGCAACGCCCGGCGCCACATCGGCGAAATCAGGCCATGTAGCGAGCAGCCGCAGCTTCTCCGCTGCGGTGAACGACCGACGCCGCCGTGGCCGATCTGCGCGAGGTCCCTCACTGGTACTGAGCGCCTGAAGCCAGAACCTGATCACGCATCAGGCTGCCGTCGTCGGTTTATTGGATGGTGCCGCGCAGCGGGATACCAGCGGCGTGGACGGTGACCGGCAGGGTGCGGCCGGTGGCCTGACGGTGGATGAAGAAGTCTTCGAGGTGCTGGCGGCGTACGGCGTGGGCGTCGAGGGCGGTGCCGGCGGTGTTGTTGCATGCGGCGCAGGTCAGCAGGAGGCTGCGACCGCCGAGTGCCCGCGGCGGGTCGGCTCCTCGGTGAGGACCCCGGCGATGACAGCGGCTCGGGAGTAGGCGACCAGGCACAGGGGGCAGGCGTACCAGTCGTCGCCGGCGGGCAGGGCGTTGCCGAACCCGAGCCGGGTCGGCGGTCGCGCGGAGCAGGGGCGCGCCGTCGTCGAACCACCGCAGGCGCTTCTCCACGAACGGCATGGCCGCGACCACGATGCAGGCCGGTCAATCGGCCATCCAGCCTACGGTCCCGTTTCGCGCTGGGTCACGCGGCTGCTTGTTCCGGCCGTGACATCGGGCAATAGAGCGGGCAGTTGGGGGCGGGTGCCTGCGTGTAGCGGTGCAGACCGCGGGGGTTGTGCAGTCCGAGTGGCCAGACCTGGGTTGACCGAGTGCGAGTCTGCGCTGCCGCGCGGCTGCTGGACGTGAGGTCGAGGGCCTGAATCAGGCCGGCCCAGAAGGAGACGAAGGAGATCGTCGGGATGGGTCCATCCGTGTCGTCGTCCTTCGGGTGGACGCAGCCGGCGCAGGCGGCTCCGCTCGGATGGGCGGAGACGAGGACGAAGTCGTGTGAGCTGGCGCGCCGGTCCGATGACGAGCCTGCCCATGCATGTCCCACGCGAGCCGGCTTCGTTCGTTGAGTCAGTCATGTTGACGAGATGACCACGAGTGCGAGGCGGCGTGCCGATCTTCCTGAAGAACCTTCCCCCGGCCGACCGGGATCAAGACCTTCGGGTCTTCATGCAGTTCGAAGCGATCGCGAACCTGCGGTGGCCCGACGACGTGGTGCGACAGTGGCTCTACGACCACGGCGGACACCTTGAGTTCCTCAGGGACTACGAAGACCTCGACCTCGAACGGATCCGCTGGAGCCTCGAGGACGTCCCCGTCGCAGAACTCGAATCGATTCCCACCGGCGCCAGTGACCAGGGATTCCTCGAGGAGGTCGCGGCGAACCACGAGTACTGGCTGAGCAAGCGCCCGCAACGAATTCAGGACGCGTGGAAGATCCAGGGAACGTGGCTCATACCGCCGATCATGATCTCCCGCAACCTTCTTCATCCATCGAACCGCGGGCTGCAGGTCATCGAAGGGCGGATGCGCACCGGAATCTTGCAGGGGCGACGGTCCGGTGGCCTGCATGTCGCCGACAAGCACCTGGCATGGGTTGGAAGACCAGGCTGATCCGCCCCGTACAAGGCCGCGCCGGAGCGGTGGCGGCCATCGAGCGCGGGACCGGTCGTTGGGATCGCGTTGTGTTTCTAGCACCCCAACCCCGGCAGCCCTCGCCCTCACGCCCCCACCAGCACCACCGGCGGCGGAACGACCACCAGCTGCACCTACGACAACGGCGGCTACCTCAAAACCCGCACAAGCACCGACAAGCCCAACCAAACCCTCACCTTCGACTCCGAAGGCCACCTCACCGAACTCGTCAACGGCGCCATCACCCACACCTACCTCTGACGTAGCCGGCAACCGACTCATCGCCGACAATCCTGGCACCGATAAGACTCTCTACCTCGGCGGGACCGAGTACCACCTGAGCCGCACGGGCACCGGATGCGGTACGGGGATGGGCATCGTGGGAGCCGGCTGGTGGTGCACTGCCGGGTACGGGTGGGGTGAGAACGTCACGCCGACAGCTTCGCCGATTGCGGAGCCCCGGGGTCGCCATTCCCCGGGTGCGATTTCGCCTTTCCGGAAGGGTGCGATTAAGAGTTCCTAACAAAATGATCTCTGGGTCTGTCGTCCCTTGTGGAGGGTGATCTACGATGTCGGGCCGTGAGGCGTGGTGAGCAGCCGCCGTGGATCGTGCCGGACGGGCTGTGGCAGCGCATCGAGCCGTTGCTGCCCAAACCCGTGCGCAACCCGCGGCACCCGGGGCGTAAGCGGATCCCGGACCGGCAGGTGCTGTGCGGGATCTTGTTCGTGCTGCACACGGGCATCCAGTGGGAATTCCTGCCCCAAGAGCTGGGGTTCGGCTCGGGGATGACCTGCTGGCGGCGTCTGGAGGAATGGAACCGGGCCGGGGTGTGGCAGCGGCTGCACGAGCTGCTGCTGGCCGAGCTCCAGGCAGCGGGCAAGCTGGACTGGTCCCGCGCCGTGATCGACTCCTCACATGTGCGGGCCGCCCGACGTGGCCCAAAAGCGGCCCGAGCCCGGTCGACCGCGCCCGCCCGGGCTCGAAGCACCACGTCCTGACCGAGGGCGCCGGCATCCCCCTCGCGGTGTCGTTGACCGGCGGCAACCGCCACGACGTCACCGAACTGCTCCCGCTGATCGACAAGATCCCGCCCGTACGCGGCCGGCGCGGCCGGCCCCGCCAGCGTCCCGACCAGCTCTTCGGCGACCGCGCCTACGACCACGACAAGTACCGCAAGGCGGTACGCGGCAAGGGCATCCGCCCGCGCATCGCCCGCCGTGGCCAGCCCCACGGCTCCGGACTCGGTGCGTTCCGGTGGGTCGTCGAGCGCACGATCGCCTGGTACCACGGCATGCGACGGCTACGCATCCGCTGGGAACGCCGTGACGACATCCACGAAGCCTTCCTCGGCCTGGCTACCTGCATCATCACGTACCGACACGTCGTGCGACTTTGTTAGGACCTCTAAGCCGTTCCGCCCGCCCCAGAGATGAGTCAGGCGGTGTTCCGGCGGAGGAACTTCGCGACGTACCCCGTCGGCGATTCCCGGACTCGCTGCTGCCCGCGCTGCTCACCGCCGCTCACCGCAGCAGACCTGGTGATCTGGCCCGGCGCGCCATCTGTCGGCCAGCCCGGCCAATGCGGTCGCGGTGGCGGCCACCGCGCTGGCCACGGTTGCGCGGGCGTCGCTCCTGGCTGATCGGTGGCTGCTCGAACGTCGGCGAACTGGCACGGACTCATCGGGACTGAGCCGGATTTCACCCTTGCAGAAACGGCGTCAAGAAATCTAAGCCGGCCGATATGCAGTCGGACCTGCGGGGATGTCGCCAGATTGGCTCGGACGCGACCGGACGTCATCGCACTCTCGCCACTCTCTGCAAGATCATCTGACTACGGATCAGAAGGTTAGGGGTTCGAGTCCCTTCGGGCGCGCAAGCTCATAAGAGCCTGACCTGCGGAAACGCGGGTCAGTCTCTTTGCCTTTCCGTCCCTTGTGGACATGTGGCTGCTCGGTGGCTGCTCGTCCGACGAGCATCCTCTCTGTCCCGCCCTGTCCGGTGGGCTTTGGGTGCGTCCGGACCTGTTAACGGGCGCTGGGGCTGTGATCACCGAATCGTCGTGCGGCCAGCGTGGCGGGACGGGTCACGGGGAGCGGTAGCGCCGCGAGTAGGCCATGATCAGCCCGGCGAGCACCAGGGTGCCGCCGGCCAGGACCAACCGCCATAGAGCCGGGCCTGGTCGGCCGCCGGTGATCGGCAGATGACCACTGGGCGAGGGGACCGGTGTGGTCGGGGATGGTGTCGGCGGCCGGGGCAGCACTCTGAAGGTGACATTCCCGTCCGTCGTGTTCGACGTCGGTGCCGGGCTGGGCGTGGCGTAGCCGAGGGCGGCCTGCGGAGCGTGGGCTGCACTTGACGCGGGGTCGACGAGGGTGGCCATCGCCAGACCGAGGGTGACGGTCAGCATGAGGCCCGGACCGGACCGAGCGCGGGGTCTCGTCCGGGACGGGAGCGGTGGCCGTGACGCCATGAACACGAGAATACGGGCCGGACGCGCGGTTAGTGATGTTCGAGGCGAAACAGGAGGTATTGCCTTAGATGAGCTTTCTATCCCAGAATGTCTGGTTTGTCGTATAGTTCGGGTGGCCGCCCTCGACCAGACCATCACCGCGTTCCCATGGGGGTTAATCATCATGCGATTCACGAAAATCCTGATCATCGCCGCGGCCTCCGCCGCAGCGGTCGGTTTGGCCGCAGCACCCGCTGCGGCAGCTCCGTCAGCCGACACCGATGTCACGTTCACCGTGAACGCCGGCACGCTGGACATCACGGCCCAGCCAACGGCGAGTCTTGGCTCGGGCACTCCAGGCACGACGATCACCGGCCAACTGGGCACGGTCACCGTCACCGACTCGCGCGCGTCGGCCGATGCCAGCTGGGCAGCGACCGTCACCTCTACGGACTTCACGACCGGCACCGCCACCGCTTCGGAAACCGTGCTCGCCTCACAGGTTTCGTACTGGTCGGGGCCGGCCACCGCCACGACCGGAAACGGCACCTTCACCCCCGGGCAGGCAAACCAGGCGGCAGAGCAGCCCCTGGACAACGCCACGCCGTTGACCGCCTTCACGCACCTACTGGGGACCGGGAACAACAGCGCGAGTTGGAACCCGACCCTCGATGTCCACGTACCGCTGGCGAACGAGTCCGGGGTCTACACCGGGACGGTGACCCATTCGGTCGCCTAATGATGACCTTCGGCGCCGCGCGGTGTGCGTCATCCTCGCGCTGCTGGCCAGTGCTGGCCTGGGCTCTCCCGCCCAGGCCAGCACCGTGCAACCAGGCCCGGACCGGGACAGGATCGGAATCCAACTTCTCGAGGCGCCAGCCAGCCGGCGCGGCGATCCGCGCGCCCTGCGCTACATCGTCGACCACGTTCGCCCCGGCACCGTCATCAAGCGGAAGATCCGAGTGATCAACAGATCGGCCGAGCGGCAGCGGCTTGAGCTGTACGCGGCGGCGGCCACGATCACGCGGGCACAGTTCACGTTCACCGAGGGACGCGCCTCGAACGAGTTGACGCCGTGGATCTCCCTCGACCGGGACCTGGTGGACTTGAAACCCGGAGAGGATGCCCAGGTCCACTCCACCATCACCGTCCCCGAGACCGCCTCAGCAGGCGAACGCTACGCCGTGATCTGGGCATCAACAAAACCATCCAACCGGTCGAGCCAGATCACCCAGGTCCACCGGGTGGGCATCCGGGTCTATCTGCATGTCGGGCCCGGCGGAGAGCCTCCCTCCGACTTCACGATCGGCCAGATCACACCCGCCCGCGCGCCGGGTGGCGAGCCGAGCGCCAGCATCGCCGTGACCAACACCGGCGGGCGGGCGCTGGACATGACCGGAACGGTCGCGTTGTCCGAAGGCCCGGCCGGCATGCGCGCCGGGCCGTTCGACATCACCCGCGGCACGACGCTGGCCCCCGGAGAATCCGGTGTGGTCTCGGTGGCCTTTCCCGCCGACCTGCCGAACGGCCCGTGGCGGATCGAGGCGACCCTGGAAAGCGGCATGGTGAAACACACGGCGAGCGGCACCATCACCTTTCCGGATCCTGGACGCACCGGCAAGGCCAGCTCGCTTCGAGACCGCCTGAGCACACCGCTGGTCATCGTCGGGGCGTCACTGATCGCAGGCCTGCTGGCCCTGGTCGTGTTCGGTCTGGCACGCCGCCACCGCCGATCGGCCCCCGGTGTCGCGACGACACCTCACCACGTCTAGCAAGGCAAGCCTGACCGCCTTGCCGCCTCCGCCCCCAGTGGGAACTCGCAGACGGTGCGCCAAGGGCTTAGGCCCGGCGTTCCTGCGATGAGGCGAACCATGCGGACGGCCGCGTTGATCGGCAGCTGCGCGGAGACGGTTTCCGCGGCGTGGCTCAGTGTGGGCTTGGGGGCGTCCTGGCCGATGGTCAGATGCGGCACCACCTCGGTGTGCGCCCCGGCATATGGAGGGGTCTCGGGAAACCGCTGCCACACCGCCGCGGTGAGGTTCCGGAACGGACGGTCTGGCTGCGGTGCAAGCCATACGAGCGTGTCACCGAACCAGCCGATGTGAGTCAGCGCAACGTCGAACCGCGGTATGCCGGCAATGGTCTTGCGCAGCACGGCCAGGGCTTGGTGGTTGATCTGCTGCGGAGGCAGAAACGGGTAGAGGACGGTCACGTGCGCCGGCACGCCCCATGAGGCAGCCGGGTCGAGAGATTCCCGAAACCGGCCTACCGCTTCCTCGGCCTCGGGTATCGGCACGATGAGCGCCGTCTGTGTCGGTTCCATCCCGGAAGTTTCCCGATCATGGCCGGTGCTGGTCTACGGGGTTTGGTCAGCGGTGCGGGGTAGGGGCAGCATGTGGACAGCGCCTGGATTACCTGCCGACCCTATGGAGCTGATGGTCACGCGGGCCATCAGTGGGCCAGTAGCCACGAGACTCAGCGGGCACGAAACGCGACCGGACCGGCTTCGGTGAGCAGGCATCTCGGGCATCACGACCGCTTGAGCTCGCGTCAGGCGCAGCAGCCGGGACGTGTCACGCAAGCCCGAGACAGGCCCCCGAGACCGGACACCCCGGCAGCCCTGGCACCAGTCGGGGGATGGGGGCAGTCTGGCAACCACCTCCGCCGGGGATGCTGGACCCGGGCAAGGACGACTTTTGCCCGACCGAGGAGATCGCGTCAGATCGGCTGACGTGTGCGACGCTCTTGACGTGCGTACTGTCTTCATCTTCCCGGACATGGAGCAGGCCGCCGTCGTTGCTCTGCTCGACCGGCTGTCTCCCGGCCAGAGACATCCGTGGCTGGTGGACGGGTGCCTGTATGGGGAGCTGACCAGCGAGGATGAGTATCTGTATCTGGACTGGGAGCCGGAGGCCGTGCGGGAACTGAGCCGGGCTTGCGGCCGGCGACCCAGTTGGGCCCTTCAGGTCGACGTCTCAAGCCGAGTTGACGGGACGGTGGAGGTTCGTCGCCTGGCGTTGGCGCTGCTCGCTCACGGCGGCATCGCAACGGACGACTACTCTGACCATCCCTGGACGGCTGAAGAGATCGCGAACGACGTGACGGTGGACGGTTTGCGCTTCTTCGACTTCAGAACTCACTACGAAGCGTTGCGGTCACGACCGCACCCGGCCACATCACTCACATCAGGGTTGCACTGAACCGCTGGCCGTCGAACTCGCGGACGCAAACGTTCACGACCGCGCCGGCCCCGGCCTTGGCGCTGCGCACGAGCCCGTGCACGCCTGCCGGTGTCTCGACGAGCACGCCGAACGGCAGGACCTTGGTCACGGTTGCGGCGACGACATCGCCAGCTCGCATCGGGGTGGTCATCGAGCCTCACCCCCTTTCGATCATCAGGGTGATTCGGGCGACGGCGTGCGGGTCGCGTTCTCCCTTGGTCTCGTGCGACTGGTGCAGCGCCGGGATCCACCCGGGCATCACGCCGAAACGGTAACACCGGCGGCTGTGCTCAGCGGAGGATCGCGCTGCCCGGACAACCTCTACCGGGGCTGTTCTCCCACGCGGGCTCCCTTCGCCTCGCCCTGCAGCGAGATCGCCACGCCCAGGGCCCTATCATGGGGGCACCACCAGCACCAATGCCAGCGACACGGGCCCGTGCACCGCGGCTCTCGGCTCATGCGATCAGAAAGGCTGGCCGGGTCGGTGACATCTGCCTTCCGCTACCTCGCCCGAACCGCCCGTGGCTTGGAGTGGATCGCGGCCGCCGAAATCGAGCGCGCGATCGCCGGCGTGTCCGGGATACGCATGGCGGCCAGAGAGGTGACCTTCGAGACGGAGTGCCCCGAGCCGGCCGTCGTCGCGCTCAAGACGGTCGACGACGTCTTCATCCAAGCGGGTGAGATCACCGGCGTCGGGCACACCAAAGCAGATCTGCAACCACTCGCGGCCAGGCTGGCACGGCTCGACTGGGCGCCCGCGGCCCTGGCCGTGGCCGCGGTACGTGACCTGCCGGCATCGCCCAGGTTCGATGTTGTCGCGAGTCTCGAAGGGCGACGGACCTACAACCGGTTCGACGTGGAGAACAGCACCGGGCGCCTGCTGCAGAGCAGGCTCGGAGGAACACATCTGCCGCGCACCGACAACGCCCGACCGGTCGATCCCGACCTGACAGTGCGTCTGTTCCTCCGCGGCTCCAGGGCCGTTGCCGCCCTCCGGCTCGGGCCACGACCCTTGCACAGGCGGTCCTACAAAGAGGACGCAGGACCGGGGACGCTGCACCCTCCGGTGGCCGCGATGCTGGCGATGCTGACGAATCCCACCGCTGGTGAGGCAGTGGCCGACCCGTTCTGCGGAGACGGCACGGTAGCCATCGAAGCTGCCCTGCTCCGCACGGGTGCCGACATCTCGGCCAGTGACATCGATCCCGCACGGGTCGAGCACGCCCGCCGAAACGCGGAACGCGCGGGAGTCGAGATCCAGTGCTCGATCGCTGACGCAGGCGACATCACCTGGGACGCTGGGTCCGTCGACGTGGTGGTCACCAATCCGCCCTGGAACGTCTCCGTCTCCGGGAGCGGTGAACTGCACCAGTCCCTGGACCCTTTCTGGTCACGACTGCTGAACGCCTTCACCGCCCACGGCCGGCTGTGCGTTCTCGCCGACGCCGACCTCAAGGTCCCGGCCAGGATCGAACGCTTCGGCTACCTCGTCCCGTTCCGGGCGCAGATACGGCTCGCCGGGCGGATCTCCGAGGTCGTGCTGGCCCGCCCGGCCACCGCGAATCGGCTGCAACTGCCAGCCGATCTGGCCCGCTGGCGTGATCGCGCTCGGCGCGACGGCGTGGTCACCGAAGCAGGCTGGTAGAGACGCACGGTGGCCGGCGGGCCCGCGTCGCGCGGACCCGCCTGCCGCCGACCAGGGTTACTTGCGCATCCAGATCTGGTACGACCGGCCCTTCTTGCCGTTCACCACGAACCGGATGTACGGGTTCTTGACCAGGACGCAGCCGTACTTCAGGACGCAGTTCTCGACCTTGCCCTGCATCGTCGAGGCGTAGTGCGCGGTGCCCTTGCCGGTCTGCGTGTTGCTGACCAGACCACGGTCGTAGTTGAAGCCGTCGTTGTTCTTGATGTAGTACCGGCGCTCCTTGATGGTGACCTTCCCCGTCTTGGACCAGCAGTAGTGCAGCACCTTGTGCCAGTCGAAGGCCTTGGCGCCGAGCACCGTGCGGTAGGAGATGTAGCGATCGGCCCGATGGCAGCCGGCCTTACCGGCGGCCGCGGCGCTGACCGTCAGCGCACCATCCGCGAGCGTGCTCATTCCGGCGCCGGCACCACCGGTCGACACGTCGACGATCCGGGTCTTCGACGGGTCGATCACCTGCGCGGCCACCGATCGGTGCTTGAGCAGGGCCTTGCGGTCCTTGGCGGAGAGCTCTCCCGTCCGCTTCAGGTGATCCAGCGCTCGGACCACTTCGGTCGAGAGGCCGCTGCGCGACTTCGCCGCGGAGATGCCGGCGAGTCCGGCGAGCAACCCGGCCACCACGGTGAAGGCGACCGCGAGCAGAAGGAAGTTGGTACGGCGGCCCCCGCGATGCGGGGCAGCCGCCGGTGCGACATGGCTCATTTGGCGATTCCTTTGCGATGTCTTCGGTTCGGATGGGCGCAGTTCCCGGGCTGCGGTCACCAGTAGAGCCGTTCCGACGGGGCGGCCCAACGCCTCGAGCCGTACGGGACAGTTCGGGATCTGATCGATGTCCTGTCCCGGCCGGGCGCGTCCAGGTCCCGTCCCGACGTGTCCCGTCCGGTCCTGTCCCGGACGGAACGCGGCGTGGCCGGCGCGCGGTCGCGTACAGACCAGGACAGGCGCGGTCGCGTACAGACCAGGACAGGACGGAACAACCTGGGATGGGACGCTCGCCGGGGCCCGCCCGTCTTCGATCACCACCCGCCACAACCGAAACGGGTCTCGGGCCACTCTTACTGTTGGTGGGAGGCCGGGTTGCGGAATGAACGAGAGTACGTCGAGTACGTGCAGGCGCGGATGCCGTGGCTGCGACGGCTGGCGTACCGGCTGTGCGGGCAGTGGTCGGCCGCGGACGACCTGGTGCAGGAGTGCCTCGTCGCGTTGTACCGGCACTGGCGGAAGGCGTCGGCAGCGGACTCGATCGACGGCTACGTCCGGGCGATGCTGATCCACGCGTACCTGGCCGAGCGGGAGCGGTCCTGGACCCGGCGCGTCCGGCCCGTGGCCGACGTGGACGGGCCCTCGACGACGCCGCTGGCCGGTGCCGAGCACCGCGTCGACCTGCTGGCTGCGCTGGCGCAGCTGTCCCGCGGGCAACGCGCGGTCCTGGTCCTCCGTTACTGGGAGGACCTCGACGTCGCACAGACGGCGGCGGCGCTGGGCTGCTCGACCGGGACCGTGAAGAGCCAGACCTCGTACGCCGTCGCGGCGCTGCGCCGTCTACTGCCGAACTACGTGCCGGGAGGGTCGGACACGCCATGAGAGAACTGTTCGCCACCCTGCCGGACGACCCGCCATCGTTGCCGCCCGGCTACCTGGACACAGTGCTCGCCCGGGGCCGCCGCGCGGTCCGGCGCCGGCGGATCGGCACCGCCGCGGGGTGGGCGGCCGCCCTGCTCGTCCTGGCCGTCCTGGTCGTGCCGGGCGTCCAGCTTCCCGCCCAGCCGGCCGCCCCGTCGGCGAAGCCGAGCCTGCCGGACCGCTTCGCCGGGTACTCGATCCTCACCAGCACTGTCGCGAAGGCTCCGCCCGGTCGCGCGATAGCCCTGTACGGCTACGGCAACGGCGAGGCGTTCAACATGTTCCAGTCGCTGGTCGTCGGGGCCGACGGGGACACGTACCGGCAGGTCGACGCCATGGAGGAGCGGGACCGGCCGTCCGCGCTGCTCGCCCCGGACGGCACCCGCGTGCTGCTCGGCGACGACCGCGGCGCGACCGCCGACCTGATCCTCGTCGACCTGACCACGGGCAAGCGGCGCTCGGTTCCGCTCGGCGACCCGGTCGGCGTACGGCTGCTGGCCTGGTCCCCCGACGGCCGCCACGTCGCCTACAGCGCCGCGCCCGTCACCCGCACGGACGAGTTCGGCACCATCAACGTCGTCGAGGCCCAGGTGGCCCGCACCGGTACGCTGCGGCTGCTCGACCTGTCGACCGGACGCAGCACGGAACTGCCGGCGATCAAGCCGGCGTGGACGGCCTCGTTCGCGCCGGACAGCCGCCGGCTCGCCGTGCAGGTCGGCCAGACGGCCCACCTCGTCGACGTCGACGGCCGTGAGTACGGCAGCGTCCCCCTCCCACACGGACGCGAGCTGGCCGCCGACGTCGGCTGGTCGCTGGACGGCACATTCCTCGCCACCGTGCCGTGGCTGACGGACGGGCCGTTCAACGGCACCACCGGCGGCGACACCGGCCACGGCACCTTCCTCTGGAAGGGCGGCGACATCGTGTTCGTGCCCTTCACAGCCGGAGGCACGGTACCCGCGCGGGTCCCGGACGTCGCGCAACTGCTCGGCTGGGGCTCGGCGGGCAGCATGATCGTCGCGACCGTCAACGACGCAGGTCACGCGTCGCTGGCGGAGGTGCAACTCGGTGCCGGCACCCGCCGGACCCTGACCCACTTCGACACGGGTAGTACCTGCGAACTCGGCACCCAGAACTGCCAGGTCGTCGACCTGCACCTCGCCACCGGTCTGCTCACCGACCTGACCGTCCGGAGCGCCGGTCGCCCGCAGCGCGGTCCCTGGCCGACGCTCCTGAACGCCGCCGTCGTCCTCGGCGCCGCCTTCCTGCTGTGGCGCTGGGCACGTCCCTGGATCCGTGCCCGGCGAGCGCGAGTGGAGCAGCCGTCGCAGTCCGCTCATTGAGTTCACGAGCAACGCCCAGCATCGACGACGGCGATGTGCTGGCCGGACGACCTTGGCCGTCGGGGTGGTCTTCCCTGGTGGTGAAGACCACCCCGAGGCCTGGTACCGGCGTCAGGGCCGCTCGCAGGACCCGTTTCCGTCGTCCCCGTTTGCGCCCGGCTCGCCCGGCTCCACGACGCCCGGCTTGTCGGTAACGCCGGTGGGCACGACGGAGACGAGGCGCTGGTTCACGACGTCCGTGTCGAGGCAGTCGTCCGACGAGTCGGCACCGCTCTCGTCGTCCGTGCCGTCGCCCGCGTCATCGGCGGGGTCCTCACCCCCGTCGGCGTCGTCGCCCGCGCAGTCGTCGGTCCCGTCCGCGTCCTCCCCACCGGCGTCGTCGTCCCCACCGGCGTCGTCCTGTCCGTCGTCCGCGTCCGACTGCTGGTCGCCGTCGGTGTCCTGGTCGACGGTGCTGTCCTGGCTGTCTTGCGGCTCCTCGCCGCTCTCCGCGTCCTCGCCTTCGGTGTCCTGGTCGGTCCCGCTGTCCTGGTCCGTGCTCGACTGCTGGTCGCCTTCGGCATCCTCGCCGTCTTCCACGTCTGACTGCTGGCCGTCGGTGTCCTGGTCGCCTTCCGGCTCCTGGTCGCCGGTCGCGTCCTGGTCCTCGGCGGACTCCTGGTCGTCCGAGGTCTGGTCGTCGGTCGGCGACTGCTCGGTCTCGCAGGTCGTCGAGCCGTCGGGTTGATCCTCCTCCGTCGGCCTGCTCTCCGCCTCGCGTACGACCTGTTCCCTGGCGTGACAGAGCGCCTGCTGGTTGGCGGTGCCGGTGCAGTTGGGCGCCGCGCTCGCGAAACCCTCCGACACCGCGAGGACCCCCGCGATCAGAACGCCGGCGAGCAGCAGCGGAAGGAACTTGGCGGTTCGCTTCGTCATCATGTCGTCTCCAGTGCGGATCAGCCGGCGTACGGAACGATTACGACGGGGATCTGGTCAGACTCGCCGTGTGGCCGATTGCTGCGCTTCGGCTTCGTACTCGGCTTCGAACTCGGCTTCGAAGTCGTCTTCGCGGTGGGCTTCTTCTTCGGCCCGCCATTCGAATTCCCCGAACCGGAGGTGGGGCGTACCGCCGACTTGAGCATGTGACTGCGGTAGTAGGCATTCAGCTTGGTCTCGACGACCTTGCGCCTGCCGCTGGACGCGTGGATCATTTTGCCGTTTCCGGCGTAGATGCCCACGTGGTCGATTTCGCCGCCGTCCCAGTTGAAGAAGATGAGGTCACCCGGGCGGAGATCCTTGGTGGAGACGGTCCGGCCCTTGCTCACCCCGTAGCTGTACTGTCCGGCCGCCGTGCGGTAGCTCCAGTCCAGCCCCGCCTTCCGGTAGGCGTAGTAGGTGAGGCCGGAGCAGTCGAAGGTGCTCGACCCCTTGCCGCCCCAGACGTACGGGTCGCCCTTCTGTGCTGCGGCCTGGCACACCGCCCTCTCGGCGACGCTGCCGGAGCAGTCGGAGCTGGCCTTGGCGCTCGCGAGGCCGCCCAGTCCGACGAGGGCGCCCGCGATGAACGCCAGGGCGAGCAGGAGCTTGATCACCCCCCGCCGCCCGGGGCCGCGGGTGTTGCGCCTCGACTCGGTCGGCGAGGGTGGAGCGGAGGTACGGTACGCCGGCGAGATGCTGACGGTGGGCTCTGTCATGGTCTGCTCCTTCAAGCGGTGGGGTTCCGGTGACGAGTGCATCCGTTCGGCGGGTGTCTCGGAAGGTCGTCCGCCGTACGGGAAAGTCCCGGTCGCGGCGCCGGTCGTGGCGCGTGTCCCGTCTCGACCGGCCGCCGTACCGCCCTGTCCCGGCGCGGCGCCGGGCGTCCCGAGGTGGCACACCCGCAGCGCCGCCAACGGCACCGCGGGGTGGATCCGAGCGGATCCACCCCGCGGCGTACGGTTCGATCAGGCCGGGTGCGGGCTTGTTCAGGACGGGCAGACCTTGAAGGACGCGTCCGCGTTGTCCGAGGCGTTCTTCTTGTACACCTGCACCGAGGCGTCAAGGCTCAGGCAGCCATGCGACTGGCTCGGGCTCCCACCGAAGCTGACCACCTTGCCGCTGTTCGACTGCCGGTACGAGGCGGCGGCGCTGGAGAACGACGCCTTGCGCTGGGCGGCGGTGACGTCCCCGCAGGTGATGGTCGGTGCGACGGAAACCGTCCAGGGAAGAGCCGAGACCCCGATGCCGGGGTTGAACGTGCAGTCCGTGGCGTACCAGCGCTGGTAGAGGGAAGCCTTGCTGACCCTGACCGCCTTCCCGGCGCCGGTGCACCTCGGCGCGGCGAAGGTCTTGGCGGTCATCGTCGGCGAGATGATCTTTCGATCGGTGTACGACCGGAAGGTCATGCCCTTGTAGCCGATGGTCACGTTCTTCTTGTACTGGAAGGTGCCGTAGACGGTGATCCGCACGCAGGTCTTGATCTTCGGATCGTTCGCGAAGGCGACCTTGGTGACGCTGAAGTTCTTCGTGACCAGGGTCGTCGACACCCGCTTGGTGGAGCTGCTCGACGACTTGCTGGTCGGCTTCGCCTGTGCGGTGATCGCGGTGGTGGCGAGTGCCGCGAGGATGACGCCCAGGGCGACCATCAGAAGGGACCTCTGGCCGAGGATTCGTTTCACGACATGTTCCTTTGGATCGGTGTTATGGCAGATGGAACGCGCGTTGTTTCGCTGCTAGCCATTTCACCGAATCGGATTGACCCAGGTCTCTCAAGGCCGAGAACCGTACGGGACAGGTCGGAACGGTTGCACGCCTGCCGAGCAGGTGGCGGGAAATCGGAACCGGACGGGATCCGGGAATCCCTCAGTCGAGGCGACGGACCAGGACGACGTGGTCGACGAGGCTGCCCGTCTCGCCGTCCGGGCCGGTGCCCGTCCGGTGCGCGGCCCCGAGCCGTTCGGTGTGCCAGCCGGCCGGGTCGAGGTCGAGCGCGGCGAGGATCTCCTCCGGGCTGGCGAAGCGGGCGTGCGGGTGGCTCTCGCGGGCCCACGGCGGTGGCGCGCCGTGCTCGACGACCAGGAGCCGGCCCCCGGGCGCGACCACCCGGACCGCCGCTCGCAGCACCGCCGCCCTGGGCAGTTCCAGTGGGGACTGGAGGAACTGCGCCGAGACCAGGTCGTAGCTACCGGCCGGGAAGGTCCGGGTCAGGTCGTGCCGAGCCACGGTGATCCGGGACGCCACGCCGGCCCGGGTCGCCTCGGCGGTGAGCCGGCCCAGGGCGGTGGCCGAGACGTCCACCGCGGTCACCCGCCAGCCTCGGCCAGCGAGCCAGATGGCGTCGCCGCCCTCACCGCAGCCCAGGTCGAGCGCGGCGCCGGGCGGCAGCGGCTCCACCACCTCGGCCAGGACGCTGTTCACCCGGCCGCTCCACACCCGGTCGCGCCGTTGGTACAGCTCGTCCCAGAATCGGGCGGTGGCCTCGTCCACCGCCGGGCCCACCGGGTGCGCCCCGTGCTCGGTCATGGTGCCCTCCTCGCCGGACGAACGGCCGTCGTCCCGGCCCGGCGATGGTGCGCCGCCGGAACGCAGGGCGGCAAGAATCGTTGCCGGTTCGGCAAACACCGACGGGGTGAACAGGCGTGGCTCGTGGCCGCCGGGGAACGGCCGATCGTCGGGCCGGGCGGCGGATCGACCACGTCCTCAGCCGGTGGTGGCCGGGGTGTCGGCCTCGCCGCCCCGGTTGCCTCGGTCCGACAGATCAGCGACCGGCGGCGGGAGGATTCCCCGGTCCGCCGCGGTGTGGATCCGGTGCGGCGCGATCCGTACCGCGGCGGACCGCAGCCCGGGACGGCCGGCGTTGCAGCAGGGCGGCCTTCGCCGCGTTCGCGCCCGGCCCGCGGTGCACCCCACCGCCCGAGTGCGCGCCGGCACTGCCCAGGTACAGGTTCCGGATCGGGGTCTCGGCGCGGGCGAGCCCGGGCAGCGAGAAGAGAGCCGCCGGCAGGCGCGAGCGCTTCCCAGGGGATGAGCAGAGCGCCGGCATGAGGGCCACGTTTCCCCCGGCGCGTACCAGCCAAACCGGCAGGTCGGCCGGCGCCCTCCCGGGCCGAGGCCCGCCGGGTGCGCGGCGGCAGCGGGACCCCGACGGCGGCATTTGTCGAATCTCAGCCGAATTGGGAAGCCTTTGCCGGTAGACAGAGGTGAGCGTCGGCCACAGCCGGGAGGTGCCATGGGTCTTCGAGCCACGTTCCTGCCGTGGCCCACGCTGCGCCAGGCGCTCGCCCTGGTTACCGGGGGCGATCGCCTGGGCCGCGGAGCCGCGGCGCGATCGAGCGCAACCGACCGGTTGACGCCCCGGATCGCCACGGCGGACCGGGTCGTGGGAAGCGTCTGCCCGTACTGCGCGGTCGGCTGCGGGCAGTTGGTCTACGTCAAGGACGAACAGGTCGTACAGATCGAGGGGGATCCGGCGTCGCCGGTCAGCCGTGGCCGGCTCTGCCCGAAGGGCGCGGCGACCCGGCAGCTCGTCACCAACCCGCTGCGCCAGACCCGGGTGCGCTACCGCCGGCCGCACGGCACCGGGTGGGAGGAACTCGACCTCGACACGGCGATGGACATGATCGCCGACCGGGTCATCGCGACCCGCGCGCAGACCTGGACCGACCGCGACGAGCAGGGCCGGCGGCTGCGCCGGACGATGGGCATCGCGGCCCTCGGCGGGGCGACGCTGGACAACGAGGAGAACTACCTGATCAAGAAGCTCGGCACCGCGCTCGGTGCCGTGCAGATCGAGAACCAGGCCCGGATTTGACACTCCTCCACCGTTCCCGGTCTGGGAACCTCGTTCGGTCGCGGCGGAGCCACCACCTTCCAGCAGGACCTGCAGAATTCCGACTGCATCGTGCTGCAGGGCTCCAACATGGCTGAGTGCCACCCGGTGGGCTTCCAGTGGGTCATGGAGGCGAAGGCGCGCGGCGCCACCCTCATCCACGTCGACCCGCGGCTGACCCGGACCGGGGCGTTGGCCGACCTGCACGTACCGATCCGGGCCGGCACCGACATCGCACTGCTCGGCGGGCTGATCAACTACGTGCTGAGCAACGGCCTGGAGTTCCGGGAGTACGTGGTCGCCTACACGAACGCGGCGACGATCATCAACGAGGAGTTCCAGGACACCGAGGACCTCGACGGGCTCTTCTCCGGCTGGCGGGACGACACCGCGAGCTACTCCACCGACAGTTGGCAGTACGAGGGCGTCCGTGTGGCGAGCGCGGCCGGCAAGCGGGAGCAGGGCGCGAAGGAGAAGGCGCGGGAGGCCAGCGACCTGCGGGCGTACCAGCGGCACGCGACGGAACGGGGCCATGAGCACGGCAGCCACGGCGCGCCCCTGACGGATCTGCACAAGCTACGCCGGGACGAGACCCTCGAGCACCCACGGTGCGTCTTCCAACTGCTGAAGCGGCACTACCGCCGCTACACGCCGGAGATGGTGGCGCAGATCTGCGGCATCCCGGAGGAACTCTTCCGGCAACTGGCCCGTGCGGTCACGGAGAACTCCACCCGGGACCGCACCACCGCGTGGGCGTACGCGGTGGGGTGGACCCAGCACACCGTCGGGGTGCAGTACATCCGGGCCGCCTCGGTGCTGCAACTGCTGCTGGGCAACATCGGGCGACCCGGCGGGGGCATCCTCGCCCTGCGCGGTCACGCCAGCATCCAGGGCAGCACCGACATCCCCACGCTCTACAACCTGCTGCCGGGTTACCTGCCGATGCCGCACCCCGACGCCCACAGCAGCCTGGACGAGTACGTCGCCGACGACTCGTCCGACACCGGCTACTGGGGCAACCTGCGCGCCTACGCGGTCAGCCTGCTCAAGGCGTACTGGGGTGACGCGGCCACCGCCGACAACGACTTCTGCTTCGACTACCTGCCGCGGATCACCGGCGACCACAGCACCTACCAGACCGTGCAGGCGCAACTGGACGGCACGTGCAAGGGCTACTTCCTCAACGGCCAGAACCCCGCTGTCGGCTCGGCCAACGCCCGGGCACAACGGTTCGGCATGGCGAACCTCGACTGGCTCGTGGTCCGGGACTTCTCGTTGATCGAGAGCGCCACCTGGTGGAAGGACGGCCCGGAGATCGAGTCCGGCGAGCTGCGGACCGAGGACATCGGGACCGAGGTGTTCTTCCTGCCCGCGGCCACGCACACCGAGAAGGACGGCAGCTTCACCAACACCCAACGGATGCTGCAGTGGCACCACAAGGCGGTGGAGCCGCCCGGGGACGCCCGCAGCGACCTGTGGTTCTGGTACCACCTGGGCCGGCGGATCCGGGAGAAGCTGGCCGGCTCGACCGCCGAGCGGGACCGGCCGATCCTCGACCTGAACTGGCACTACTCCACCTCGGGCCCACACGCGGAGCCGAGCGCCGAGGAGGTGCTGCAGGAGATCAACGGCTGGAAGGCGGACGGGTCCTGCCTGTCGACGTACGAGGAACTCGCCGACGACGGCTCCACCGTCTGCGGCTGCTGGATCTACTGCGGGGTGTACGCCGACGGGGTGAACCAGGCCGCCCGGCGCAAGCCGCACACCGAGCAGAACTGGGTGGCGCCCGAGTGGGGCTGGGCCTGGCCGGCGAACCGCCGCCTGCTCTACAACCGCGCCTCCGCCGACCCCGAGGGCCGGCCGTGGAGCGAGCGCAAGGCGTACGTCTGGTGGGACGCCGAGAAGAAGAAGTGGACCGGGCACGACGTGCCGGACTTCCAGCCCACGAAACCCCCGGACCACCGGCCGCCCGAGGGCGCGAAACGCCAGGACGCCCTGTCCGGCATCGATCCGTTCATCATGCAGGCCGACGGTAAGGGCTGGCTGTACGTGCCGGCCGGACTCTCCGACGGGCCGCTGCCGACGCACTACGAGCCGCAGGAGTCGCCCGTACCCAACCTGCTCTACGGGCAGCGGCGGAACCCGGCCCGGCAGACCAGCCGGCGGCGGGACGTGGACCCGTACCAGCCCAGCGGCGACGAGCCGGGCAGCGAGGTCTTCCCGTACGTCATGACGACGTACCGGCTCACCGAGCACCACACCGCCGGCGGGATGAGCCGGTGGCTGCCGTACCTGTCGGAACTGCAGCCGGAGATGTTCTGCGAGGTGTCGCCGGAACTGGCCGCCGAGGTCGGGCTGGACCACCTGGGCTGGGCGACCATCGTCACCGCCCGCAGCGCCATCGAGGCGCGGGTGCTGGTCACCGACCGGATGGTGCCGGTACGCGTGCACGACCGGATCGTCCATCAGGTGGGGCTGCCCTATCACTGGGGTCACAACGGCATCACCACCGGCGACTCGGCCAACGACCTCACCCACATGGCCCTCGACCCGGACGTGCACATCCAGGAGGTGAAGGCCCTCACCTGCGACATCCGGCCCGGCCGCCGTCCTCGCGGCCCGGAGCGGCGCCGCCTGGTCGAGGAGTACCAGCGGCGGGCCGGGATCACCGCGGCGACCGGCACCACGCACCGCACCACGGAAAGGCACGGGGAGTCCGTATGACCAACGATCTGCTGGAGGGTACGAAGGATCCGGCGCCGGACTCCGGCTACCCGCAGCCGCCACCACGGATGGGGTTCTTCACCGACACCTCCGTGTGCATCGGGTGCAAGGCGTGCGAGGTCGCCTGCAAGGAGTGGAACCTGATCCCGGACGACGGGCTCTCCCTGCTGGGCATGTCGTACGACAACACCGGGATGCTGGGCGCCGACACCTGGCGGCACGTGGCCTTCATCGAGCAGGACCGCCCGCTCGGGCGGCAGCAGAACGCGATCGCCGCCATGCCGACCGGGCCGTCCGCGAGCGCGCACAACGCACTGGTGGTGGCGGCCGGCCTGGGCGAGCAGCACGGTGCCCGCCTCGGCACCGAGACCGGCGCGCTGCGGATGACGGCGGTGCCGGACGGTCGGCACCCGGCACGGGTCGGCGCGGCGGGGCGCACCGAGCTGCGCTGGCTGATGGCCAGCGACGTGTGCAAGCACTGCACGCACGCCGCCTGCCTGGACGTCTGCCCCACCGGCAGCCTCTTCCGCACGGAGTTCGGCACGGTGGTGGTGCAGGAGGACATCTGCAACGGCTGCGGATACTGCGTGCCCGCCTGCCCGTACGGGGTCATCGACCAGCGCAAGGACGACGGCCGTGTGTGGAAGTGCACGCTCTGCTACGACCGCCTCGGCGTGGGGCAGGAGCCGGCCTGCGCCAAGGCGTGCCCCACCGACTCCATCCAGTTCGGCCCCCTGGACGAACTGCGCGAGCGTGCCGCGCGCCGCGTCGAGCAACTGCACGACGCCGGTGTCGTCGAGGCCCGGCTCTACGGGGCCGATCCGGACGACGGCGTCGGCGGGGCGGGGGCGTTCTTTCTGCTGCTCGACGACCCGGAGGTGTACGGCTTCCCACCCGACCCGGTCGTGACGACCCGAGACCTGCCGACGATGTGGCGGCACACGGTGGTCGCGGCCGTGGCGGTGGGTGCGACCGTGCTGGCGGCGTTCGCGGGAGCCCGCCGGTGAGCGCCGCTCAGGAGACCGGCGGCGAGGTACGCCGGGACGGGCTGCACCACGTCGCCCCGGGCCGCGAGGCGCTGATCGGTTCCCGGGGTGGCCGACGGCCGGGCCGCGGCGGCGAGCTCGTGCCACCGGCCGAGTTCCGGTCGTACTACGGCCGGGCGGTCATCAAGCCGCCGGTGTGGAAGGCGCACAACATCGCCGGGTACCTCTTCCTGGGCGGCGTGGCCGGCGGAGCGGCGTTGCTGGCCGCCGGCGCCGACCTCACCGGCCGCCCGGACATGCGCCGCTCCGCCCGGCTGATCGCGGCCGGCGCGACCGGGCTGTCGCTCGCCGTGCTGATCCGCGACCTGGGCCGGCCGGAGCGCTTCCTCCACATGTTGCGGGTGGTCAAACCCACCTCGCCGATGTCGATCGGCACGTGGCTGCTGGTCGGCTTCAGTCCGCTCGTCGCGGCGGGCGTGCTCGACGAGGCGTCCGGGCTGTTGCCGCGCCGCGGCGCGGAACTCGCCGCGCTCCTGGGCCGCCCCGCCGGCCTGGCCGCCTCGGCCCTGGCCCCCGCCGTGACCACCTACACCGGCGCCCTCATCGCCAACACCGCCGTCCCGGCCTGGCACGGCGCACACCGGGAGCTGCCGTACCTGTTCGGGGCGAGCGCCCTGGCCGCGGCGGGTGGCCTGGTGGCCGCGGCCGCTCCGGCGCGCGAGGCGGCGCCGGCCCGGGTGGCCGGCATCGCCGGGGCGGTCGCGGCGCAACTGCTCGACCGGGCCGTCCATCGGCGGCTGGGCCAGCTGGCCGAGCCGCTGTCCACGGGGCCGTCCGGCCGGCTGCTGCGTACCTCCCGCTGGTGCGCCCGGGCCGGGCTGGTGCTGTTGGCGGCGTCGGTCGTGCGGCGTAGCCGGGCATTGGACATCGCCGGGGGCCTCGCGCTGGCCGCCGAGTCCGCGCTGACCAAGTTCGGCTACTTCCATGCCGGCACGGCGTCGGCGGCGGACCCCAGATACACGGTGCTGCCCCAGCGCGAGCGATCCGCCGGGCCACGACAGCTACCCTGATCGCTGGCCAGATGGGCGAATCCCGCCGTCGCAACCCGGGTGCGGCGCTCGCCCGGCATGTCGTCCAGGCGCTGGGCGGGCCGCAGCGGGCCCGTGTCGTGCTGCTGCTCGCCGCCGTGCTGGCGCTGAACAGCGCGGACACCGGGACGATCGGGGCCGCCGCGGACCAGCTGGAGCGGGACCTGGGCATCAGCCACGCGCAGCTCGGCCTGCTGGCCACCGTGTCGTCGGGGGTCGGCGCGCTGGCGTCCGTGCCGCTGGGCGTGCTCGCCGACCGGACCAACCGGGTACGCCTGCTGGTGCTCACCATCGCGCTCTGGGCGGTCGCGATGGCCGCGGGCGGCCTCGCGCCCAGCTACTGGTGGCTGCTGCTGTCGCGGCTGCTCCTGGGTGCCGCGGTGGGAGCTTCCGGCCCGGCGGTGGCTTCCCTGACCGGCGACTTCATTCCGCCCGCCGACCGGGCGGCCGTCCTCGGGTGGATCCTCACCGGCGAACTCGTCGGTGCCGGGATCGGTCTGGTGGTCGGTGGCGAGATCGCCGCGACGCTCTCCTGGCGGTACGCCTTCCTCCTGCTCGCCGCGGCCAGTGCCGGCCTGGCGGTGCTGCTGTGGAAGCAGCTGCCCGAGCCCGCGCGGAACGGGGCCGGATGGCTGACCGGCGCGGACGGCGGCGGTGGGCCCGGGCGGCGGACCGAACCGGCCCGCCCCTCGGTCGACCGGATGCACGCCGCGGTGGCCGCCCGTGGCATCGAGCCGGCCCGGGAGCGGGTTCTCACCGAGGACCCCAATCGCTGGTCGCTCGGCCGGGCGCTGACCTACCTGCTCGGCATCCCGACCAACCGGCTGCTGATCGTGGCCTCGGCGACCGGTTACTTCTTCTTCGCCGGGCTGCGGACCTTCGTGGTCGTCTTCGCGGTCCGGCACTTCCACATCTCCCAGACGGCGCTCGGCGGTCTGGTGCCGATCATCGGCGTCGCGGCGGTGGCGGGCACGATCCTCGCCGGCCGGCTCACCGACCGTGCTCTCGCCCGGGGCCACACCGGCGTCCGGATCATAGTCCCGGCGTTCGGCTATACCGTCGCCGCGATCTGTTTCGTGCCGGGCGTGTGGGTCAGCTCCCTCCTGGTGGCGCTCCCCCTGATCGCCCTGGGCGCCAGCGCGCTCGCCGCCGCCAACCCGCCGCTGGACGCGGCGCGGCTCGACATCGTGCCGGGCCGGCTCTGGGGACGCGCGGAGAGCCTGCGGACCGTGCTCCGCCTCGCGGCGGAGTCGCTCGCCCCGGCCACCTTCGGCTGGCTGGCGGACCAACTGGCCGGCCCGACGGGAGGCGCGTCCGGCACGGGTCTGCGCAACGCTTTCCTGATCATGCTCGTGCCACTGCTGGCGAACGGGCTGATCCTCATCGCCGCCCGGCGGATCTACCCCGTCGACGTGGCCACGGCCGCGGCCGCGTCGTCGCGGTGACCTCAGGGAAGCAGCGGGAGGCCGATCAGGGCGGCGAGACCCGCGGCTCCGAAGATCAGCCAGGCCACGTAGTCGCCGAGGTGGCCGGAGTGCAACCCGCGTACCACCTCGAACCCGGCGGCCAGGTGCGACCGGAGGCGGTGCGGCACCAGCGGATGGGCGTAGAGGGACAAGCCGGCGACAACCGCCGCGAGTACCGTCGACGCCACCCCCAGCAGCACTCCCGAACTGCTCCACCAGGCGACCGGCGCGGCGGCGACGGGGGGCGCGGAAGCCGCGAACAACGCCTGGTCGAGGTAGCCGGCCTGGTCGCCGAAGACCGCGGCCGCGCGACCGACCGCGGCGGCGAGCCCGGGCAGTACGCCCACCGCCGTGCTCCCGATGAGGAGCATCCCGATCGCCACCAGCATGGTCAGCGGCGTGCGGCGCAGGGTGTTCTCGGTCTCCGGCTCCTTCCGGCCCCCGCTCATCTGCTCCACCGGTTCGATCGGCTCCGGCCGGTGCCCCCTGCCGAGGAAGACGCGGAGCCCCGCGCGGAGCACCGCGCCACCGGTGACCGCCGAGACGAGGACGAACACCGCGACGAGCCACGGATGACCGGCCGTGGCGGCGGCCTCCTCCGTCACCGCCTTGCCCAGCCCCGGGCCGAACGGTGGCAGCCCGGCCAGTGCGAGCGCGGCGAGCAGGAACATCCAGCAGGCGGGGTGGCGCCCGCCCACCCGCCCGAACAACTCTCCCTCGTCCACGCTCTGGTAACGGTCGAGCACCACCCCGACGAGGAGGAACAGCGCCCCCTTGACCCCGGCATGGCCCGCCACGTAGAGGGCGACTCCGGCCAGCCCGTCCGGACTGAGCAGGGCGAAGCCGATCAGGAACAGCCCGGTGTGCGCGATCGTCGAGTACGCGAGCAGCCGCTTGAGGTGTCGTTGGGCGAAGCACATGACGCTACCCAGGGCGGCGGTCAGCAGGCCGGTGACGAGAAACGTGCGCTGCACCACCGGGGCCGGGATGCTCGCCGAGAAGACGGTCAGGTACACCCGCGCCAACGCGTACACGCCCAACTCCACCATGACGCCGGACATCAGTACGCACACCGGTGCGGGCGCGACCGCGTGCGCGTCGGCCAGCCAGAAGTGCAGGGGCACCATCGCCGCCTTGACCAGGAAACCGATGGTGACGAGCACGAACGCGGCCACGATCAGCCCGTCGGCGTGCCGGCCGGCGAGCCGCGCGCCGAGCTGGGCGAGGCCGAGCTGTCCCGTGCGCGCGTACAGCAGGCCGATCCCCATCAGCGACAGGTACGCGCCGAGGGAGTTGATGACGGCGAAGTTGAGGCTGCCCTGAACCGAGTCCGGCTCCTCGATGTGCAGCCCCGTCAGCGCGAACGCCGTGACGCCCATCAGCTCGAAGAACACGAACATGTTGAACAGGTCGCCGGTGAGGCTGAACCCGACCATCCCGGCCAGGAACAGCAGCATCAGCGCCTGGTAGTGGGCCCGGGCGGTCTTCAGGTACCGCCAGCTGTACAGCAGCGCGCAGCAGGTCAGGCCGGCTGCCAGGCACGCGATGCCGGCGGCCAGCTGGTCGACCACCAGCGCGATGCCGACGGACAGACCACCCCGTGGCACCCAGCCACCGGACCAGGTGACCACCCGCCCGTCCCTCGTGGCCGCCACCAGCGCGGCGGTCAGCCCGAACACGAGGACCGTCGTACCGACGGCGAGCAGGTCCGCCAGCCGACGCGACGCCCACCGCTCGACGATCAGGACCACACAGGCCAGCACCACGGGCAGCGCGACCGCGAGCGGCGCGAGAGCGGTGGCGGGCCCCTGGTACACCTCACCCCTTCAACCGCTGCAACTCGTCCGGGTCGAGCGTGCGGTGGGTCTTCTCGATCTGGATGGTCAGCGCGAGCAGCAGCGCCGTGACCATCGCGGAAACCACGATGTCGGTGAGCGCCATGGCCTGTACGACCGGATCCACCACCTGGTTGGTCGGCGGCGAGCCGGAGCTGAACACGGGCGCGGTCGCCGACCACTGGTACCCGATCGCGAGCAGGAAGACGTAGGTGCCCGACTGCGCGACCGACAGGGCCACGGTCGCCTGGACGAGGTTGCGGCTGCGCAGCATGCCCAGCGCGCCGACGATGACCAACCAGCCGGCCACGGCGTACGCGAGGACCCCCATCGTCGCCGGCCTCAGCCCGCGGACTTCTGCGCCGCCTGCGGCGTCGTCCCGAGGGCCTGGTTGAGGAACTGCGCCAGCAGCACGACGGCACCCCCGGCCACCGCACCGCCGGTTACGACGTTGAGGATGGGCACGGTCCCGGCGGACAGCAGGTTCTGGAACGAGCCGTGCGGCGCGACGTTGGCCAGGAACCCGCTCCCGAGGCCGAGGCCGACCAGCCCGATTCCGGCGAACGACGCCGCGCTGGAGCCTTCCACCCAGACGTACCAGTCCAGCGGCCGGAGCCGGGCCAGGCTCTCGTAGCGCCCGGCCAGATACAGCAGGTGCAGGGCGGTCGCCAGCACGACGCCGCCCTGGAAGCCGCCGCCGGGCGTCAGATGCCCGTGCACGACCACGTCCAGGCCGATCAGCGTGGTCAGCGGAAGGAGCAGGTAGGCCATCAGAATGGTGCCGTCCAGCACCCGGCCGCCCGGCGCTGGCGGGCGCTGGGTCTCGTGCGGCGTCGGGCGCAGCAGGGCGGTGGCCCCGACGACCGCGCTGAGCAGGATCACCTCCTCACCGAGGGTGTCGAGGGCCCGTTGGTCGAAGTTGACCGACGACACCACGTTCGCCGTGTCGTGCGCGACGGCGGCGGGCACCGCCAGGTCCCGGTAGGGGTGGTCGGATGTGCCGAAGTCGGGCATGCCGGCGAGGGCGAGCGCGAACAGGACCGCCAGCCCCGCCGCGCCGAGGCCGAACACCGACAGCCTTGCCCGCCGGTTCATCGGGACCTCTGGTTGATCTTGCGTACGGTGAGCATCACCATCAGCGGCACCAGCGCCGCCCCGACGACGAGCTGCGACAGCGCGACATCGGGGGCCTGCAGGACGAAGAAGAGCAACGTGAGCAGGAGGCCGAAGACCGACAGCGTGACCGCCTGGCGGGCCGGGTCGGTGGTGAACACGACGGTGGCTCCCCCGATCGCCACCAGCGTCAAGGCCACCACGATCAGCGCTGCGCTCATTCCGGGGACTCCCGGGGGACCAGGCCCTGCCGTTGCGCGGCGACGCGGGCCATCGCGGCGGCCAGCACCGGGCCGGTCGCGGCGAGCACGAGCGTGGTGAACAGGATCAGCGCGGTGGGCAGCTGCCAGCCACTGTCGATGGCCAGGCCGACGCCGACGAGCGGTGCGCCGACGGAGGTCACCGGGGTCAGGAAGTGGATCCGGCCGAGCACCGTGCGCGGGAGCAGCACCCCCAGCGACGAGGCCACGCAGACCAACACACCCGCCGCCACCAGTGCGGCGGCGACCCGGCCGGGGCTCACGGTCGGGGCTCCAGCAGCCGGGTGAAGACCAGGATGCCCGCGAACGAGAGCATGGCCAGCACCAAGGGCACGATCAGGTACGAGGACTGCCCGAATCCGTTGGCGAGCAGGAGGAGGATCAGCACCGTGAGCGTGCTGGCGAGGGCCAGGCCGACGAGCCGGTGCAGGACGTCGCCGTGCGCCCCCAGATACAGCGCCGGCCCCAACCCGGCAGAGGTCAGCGCCAGCCCGGCGAGCAGCCAGAGACTCACCTGACCACCGCCGCACGCATCGACTTGCCGTCCGAGCCGAGCAGATGCACCACGACCGGTGACCCGTCCGGCGGCCAGTCGACGACGACGCTGGCGGGCGTCGCGGAGAGGACGAACGTGCCCCACGCCCGCCGGAACGACGCCCGATCCGGGGGCTCGTCGCTGGGTGGGGCCAGCCGGACCAGCCGGCCGCCGGCTTCCTTCCCGGCCAGCAGGCGTGGGGTGACCCGGGTCAGCAGACGAACGGTGTCGACCAGCACCGCCGCCGGCAGCTGGCCCAGCCAGGCCAGCCACCGTGCGTCCGGCCGCCAGCACTGCCCCAGCGCCCGGCGGCTGGTCGACGCGACGACGGCGGACGCGAGGCCGCAGGCGGCACCGACCAGCAGTTCGGCCGGGCTCGGCGTGGAGACGGTGGCGATCCATCCGGCGGTCAGGGCGATCCACCAGACGGCCAACTCCGGCAGCAGGGACAAGCCGCCTCCTTCCGCAGATCCGCGCGCCCGCGGGGACTTCCCAGTCCGTTCCCGGCCAAACACCGGCGGCCGTGCCGCGACCGGGCGAGCGCGGGCACGCCCCCCACGAACGGCGATCTCTGTCGTACGGTGCGCTGATGCGTCGCCCCCTGCTGCTGACCCTGCTCCTCCCGCCGTTGCTCGTCGCCGGCTGCACCACACCGCCGGACGCGTCGACCACGCGTCCCGGGTCGTCGGGCCCCGCCGCGACGCCCAGCCCGTCGCCGCCGGCCGTCGACTACACCGCCTGGCAGGCCGGCCGGTCGAGCCCGGTGGCCGACCCGATCTACCCGGCCCGGGGCACGGACGGCCTGGACGTGCTGCACTACGGACTGGAGTTGGACTGGGCCCCGCCCTCGAAGACCCTCACCGGCACCGCCACCCTCCGGATCCGTCCCACCAGGGACGCCCCCAACCTGGTCCTCGACTTCATGCCGTACCAGATCGACGAGGTGACGCTCGACGGCGCGGCGGTCACCGGCACGGTCGCGAAGGAGAAGCTGACGGTCGCCGCCCCGGTCGTCGCCGACAAGCCGGTGACGCTGCTGGTGCGGTACCACGGCACGCCGAGGACCACGCCGATGCCGTCGCACCGCAAGGACGTGGAGAACCTCGGGCTCACCGTCAGCAAGGAGGGCGGCCTCTGGACGATGCAGGAGCCGTTCGGGGCGTTCACCTGGTATCCGGCCAATGATCAGCCGTCCGACGAGGCGCTCTACGACATCCAGGTCACCGTGCCGGCAGGCTGGTCCGCGATCGCCAGCGGCACCCCGGTCGGCCAGTCCGGGAACACCTTCCGCTACCGCAGCACCGACCCGGCGGCGGCGTACCTGACCACGCTGGCCGTCGGCAGGTACCAGAAGTTGACCGCCAAGGGACCGCGCGGCATCCCGCTCACCTACTGGTACCGGAAGGGCACCGACGACAAGCTGCTGCCGTACCTGAAGAAGTCCCCCGAGTACCTGGCCTGGCTGGAGAAAAAGTTCGGCCCCTATCCGTTCCCGTCCGCCGGGGTCGTGGTGGTCGACTCGGCGTCCGCCATGGAGACCCAGCAGATGGTCACCATGGGCCGGAAGATCGAGAACACCAGGGCCCGGCGCGACCGCTGGGGCAGCGACCTGCTGCACGAGTACGCCCACCAGTGGTTCGGCAACTCCGTCACCCCGACGACCTGGCAGGACCTGTGGCTGAACGAGGGTTGGGCCCAGTACGCCCAGGATCTGCACACGAAGGAGACCCGGCACCTGACCGACGCCAGCCTGGACCGGTACCTGCGGGACGCCGACGCCACGCTGCGCAAGAAGCTCGGCCCGCCCGGCAAGCCCAACCCGAAGAACTTCGCCGAGGGCAACGTCTACCTCTGCCCGGAGGCGATGCTCCACGAGATCCACAAGCAGTTGGGCGACAAGAAGTTCTTCGCCCTGGCCCGCGCCTGGGTGCAGGAGCAGCGCAACACCCAGCAGGACCGCGCCTCGTTCATCGCGTTCGTCAACAAGCAGACCGGCCGGGACTTCACCAAGCTGATCAACACCTGGCTGGACGCCAAGACGACGCCGAAGTCCAGCACCTGACGAAGCCGGAAGCGGTACGGCCCGGGCACCGCGCCCGCCGGTGGCCCGGGCCGTCCGCGTGCCGGCGTCACAGCCGTTCGGGCGTGCGGATGCCGAGCAGGTGCAGGCCCTGGCGCAGCACCCGGGCGGTCAGGTCGCAGAGCACCAGCCGGCTGTCCCGGACCGGACCGTCGGCCCGCAGCACCGGGCAGCGCTCGTAGAAGGCGTTGAACCCGACGGCGAGCCGGTGGAGGTAGCCGGCCAGGTGGTGGAACTCCAGTGTGCGCTCCACCTCGGTGACCACCGTCCCGAAGCCGACCAGCTCGACCGCGAGCGCCCGCTCGGCCGGCTCGGCCAACGAGATCACCGCGTCCGGTCGGTCCGCGATGCCCGCCCGCCGGAAGATCGACCGGATCCGGGAGTACGCGTACTGGAGGTACGGCGCGGTGTTGCCGTCCAGCGACAGCATCCGTTCCCAGTCCAGCACGTAGTCCTTGTGCCGGTCGCTGGACAGGTCGGCGTACTTCACCGCGCCGATGCCGACGGCGCGGCCCACCTCGGCCGCCTCCGCCTCGCCCAGCTCCGGGTTGCGCTGCCGGGCCAGCGCGGTGGCCCGGGCCACCGCCTCCTCCAGCAGGGCGACCAGCTTCACCGACTCACCGGCCCGGCTGCGCAGCATCCGCCCGTCCGGCCCGAGGATCGAGCCGAACCCGACGTGCTCCGCCCGGGCCGGCGGGGTCAGCCAGCCGGCCTGCGCCGCGGCCGCGTACACCATCTCGAAGTGCCGCCGCTGCGGCAGCCCCACCACGTAGAGCAGCCGGGTCGCATCCAGCGTTCCGGTCCGGTGCCGGACCGCCGCCAGGTCGGTGGCCGGGTAGCCGTACCCGCCGTCGGACTTACGCACGATCAGCGGCAGCGGCTCGCCGTCCCGGCCGACCGAACCCGCTGGGAACACGCACGCCGCCCCATCGCTCTGCCGCAGCAGCCCGAGCCGGTCCAGGTCGTGCACGACCGGGCCGAGCAGGTCGTTGTAGCTGCTCTCGCCGTGGAAGTCGCGCTCGGTCAGGGTCACGTCGAGCAGGTCGTACACGCTCAGGAAGTAGCGTTCGGACTGCTCGACCAGGAGCCGCCACCGCCGCAGCGTCGCCTCGTCGCCGCCCTGCAACGCCACCACCCGCCGCCGGGACCGCTCGCGGAACGCCTCGTCGGCGTCGAACTTCGCCCGGGCCGCCTTGTAGAACGAGTCAAGGTCGCCCATGGAGAGCTCCTGGGCCGCCTCGGCCTCGCCCAGGTCGACCAGGTGCTCGATCAGCATCCCGAACGGCGTGCCCCAGTCGCCCAGGTGGTTGGCCCGGATCACCCGGTGCCCGAGCCACTCCAGCAGCCGGGCCGCCGCGTCGCCGATCACCGTCGAGCGCAGGTGCCCGACGTGCATCTCCTTCGCCACGTTCGGGGCCGAGTAGTCGACCACCACCGTCTCCGGCGCGGCCGTCTCCGGCACCCCGAGCCGCGGGTCGGTGGCCAGCGCGGAGACCAGCCCGCCCAGCGCCCCGTCGGCGACGGTCAGGTTGAGGAAGCCCGGCCCGGAGACCTCCGCAGCGGCGCACAGGTCGGCCAGCTCCGCGCGTTCCAGCACCTCGGCGGCGATCGCCCGCGGCGGCCGGCCGAGCCGCCGGGCCAGCGCCAGCGCCGCGTCGGACTGGAAGTCCGCGCGCTGCGAGCGCCGCACGACCGGGTCCACCGGTACGCCGGCCACCGTCTCGAACGCCGGCGCCAGCCGGTCGGTCAGCAGTTTCTCCAGATCCATGGGTACGCCGATCTCGCTCGGATCCGCCTCGCGCGGATCTCCGGTAGGGGATGCGGGCGGACCGAGGACGATCGGCGATGACCGGCGGCTCGATCCGCCGGTCGCAAGAGAAGAATGCTCAGCGCAGGCGGTCGCGGGACCGCCGGCGTCGCAGCGCGCCGAGCTGGACGTCGGGGGACGTCGGCAGAAGCGCGTGCGAGCTGGTCATGTCAGCAGCCTAACCGGCCGGCCCGGGGGCGGTGCAAGGCCGTCCCCGGGCCGGCGTCCGGCCGTACCGGGAAATTCAGGCCGGCGTGGCGACGGCCTTGCGGTACCGCTCGGCCCGCCGCCGCACCTGGGTGTACGCGCTGGTCAGGCCCATCGCCCGGCGCACCTCGACCAGGGTGCGGCGCACCTCGGCCCGGGTCCGTTCGGTGCCTTCGACGATCAGCTCGTCGACCAGACCGCGGTCGGCCTCGAACCGGGCCCGGCGCTCCCGGACCGGGTCGAGGAACCGGTTGAGCGCCACCGCCAGCTCCTCCTTGACCTCGACGTCACCGACCCGGCCGGCCCGGTAGCGCGCCTTCAGCTCCGCGACCCTCGCCCGGTCCGGGTTGAACACATCGTGGTACGCGAAGACGGGATTCCCCTCCACCGTCCCCGGCACGTCGGCGCGCACCCGGTTCGGGTCGGTGTACATCCCCATCACCTTGCGGCGCACGGTCGCCGGGTCGTCGGTGAGCGCGATGGCGTTCTCCCTGCTCTTGCTCATCTTCCCCTGACCGTCCGTGCCGATCAGGGTGGGCGTCTCCGACATGATCATCTCCGGCACCGGGAAGACCTCGCCGTAGAGGTGGTTGAACCGCCGGGCGATCTCCCGGGTCACCTCGACGTGCGCGGCGTTGTCCTTCCCCACCGGGACGACCTGCCCCTTCACGCAGAGGATGTCGGCGGCCTGCAGGACGGGGTAGCCGAGCAGCCCGTAGGGCATCTCGTCCTTGCCGGCGTCCCGGGCCATCTCCTTCAGCGACGGGACGCGCTCCAGCCGGGGCACGGTGATCAGGTTCTGGAACAGGGTGTTCAGGTCGCCGACCTCGGGGATCGCCGACTGGAGGTAGAACGTGGCCCGGTCCGGCTCGACGCCGGCGGCGAGGATGTCGGTGACCATCTCCCGGGCGTTGTGCGCGACCTGCTCGATGTCCGCACGGCTGTTCCTGGTGGTCAACATGTGCAGGTCGGCGATGATGAAGAAGCTCTCGTAGCGCTGGTGCAGCTTCACCCGGTTGGCGATGCTGCCGACGTAGTGGCCCAGGTGCAGCCGCCCGGTCGGGCGGTCGCCGGTGAGCATCCGTGCAGTGGACATGGTGGTACGCCTTTCGTGCCGAAACGACGGTGGAAGGACGCGCGGGCGCGCGGAAGCGACCCGGGGATGTGCCCGGATCAGTGGAGTCGGCTGCTCAGAGCGCGAACCGCCATCGCCCGCCGGCGCGGAACCGCAACCCGTCGGCACGGAGTAAGTCGAGGATCTGCTTCCGGCCGTCGTCGACACTGGGCGGAAGAGCCGGAACGGCAGCCGCCGGAAGACCGTCGACGGTCTCCTCGGCGCAGGTGCTCGGCCGGACCATGCCTGACAGCGTAGCCCGTCAGGACCCGCCAGCCTGCCCCGCCGCGGGGCAGGGCGCACCGGTCAGTCCTGCCGGTAGCTCTCCGCGTAGTAGCTGCCGACCTGCTCGCGATAGTCGGGCCGGCCGAAGTCGTGCGGGTCGAAGGCCGGCGAGTTCCGCACCTGCTCCCGGGTGCGGTCCACGTGCACCAGGCGTTCCAGGTGGTCCACCCGGGCCACCGTGCCGACCGGCAGCAGCACCTTCTTCCCGAAGATCCACGGCCCGGTGTCCACCACCAGGTACCGGGCGCCGGCGTCCTCGCTCGCCTGGTCGATCGACCCGATCCGGCCGTCCGTGGCCTCCACCCGGTAGCCGGTCAGGTCGATCGGGGTACCCGGGCCGGGTGCGTGCGGAAGACCCTCGGCGCCACCCTCCCGCTGTCGCGGCACGTCGTCCGGCCCGCTCTCGTCATGGCCGCCGGCGAGGGCGGACGGATCCCGCCAGACCCAGGGATCGAACGGCTGCATGATCCACCTCCGTGTCGTCGTCCGGCGACGAATCAGTGCCCGCGCGCCGGATCACGGAAACACCTCGGCGGTTCCGGCTCGGCCCTACCGTCGGGGCGTGGGCAGGATGCGCGGGATCCACGAGCGGCCGGCGGGGCTCGCGTACCAGCCGGACCTCGTCGACGAGGACGAGGAACGCTCCCTGCTCGCCACCCTCGGCGCGCTGGACTTCCGAGAGGTACGGATGCACGGCCAGGTCGCCCGACGTACGGTGCGGCACTTCGGCTTCGACTACGACTACGGCTCCTTCCAGCTGACCGCCACGGAGGCGCTGCCGGTCGCGCTGCACTGGGTGCGGGAGCGCTGCGCCGCGCTCGCCGGGCTCGCCCCCGAGGCACTGGCCCAGGCGCTGGTCACCCGATACCCGCCGGACTCGGTGATCGGTTGGCACCGCGACGCGCCGTCGTTCGGGCCGACCGTCGTCGGGCTCTCGCTGGGCTCCGCCTGCCTGTTGCGGTTCCAGCGCGGCACGGCGGCGAACCGCCGGGTGTACGAGCTGGAGCTGGCGCGACGCTCCGGGTACGTGCTGACCGGGGCGGCCCGGTCAGCGTGGCAGCACAGCATCCCGCCGGTGCCGGCGCTGCGCTACTCGCTGACCTTTCGCACGCTCCGCGCCGCCCGCCGCTGATCCGGCCCGTTCCGGCGGCGCCCGGCAACCCGTCACACAGCTGCCAATCCAGTCTGACCTGCGCTGATGTGCCGGTGCCGGCACCCGCTGGCATACTGGCGACCCATGGTGCTTTCGCGCGGGTGGTCGCTGTTCCTGGTCGGGGTCGGAGTCTGGACCTGGGTGATCTGGCCGAGGTTCGCCGTCGCGATCTGGAACGACCCGCGCGCCTGGTCGACCGGCACCATCGGCGGGGGGCCCGCCACCAGCTTCCTGTGGGTGCACGCGTTGCTGATCGCCGCATCACTGACGATCGGCACGGCCGTCGGCGTGCTCGGCGTGAGGGGGCTGCTGGCGACCCGCCGCCGCGGTTCGTCCGCCTGAGCGGACCGGGAACGGGGTGGCCGGAGTGTCGGCTGCTGTCCTTACGAGGCCGCTGACCAGCCGGGATAGTCCGGCGGTGATGGTGTGACGCGGGACGCTACCCCGCGGATTTGACGATCTAGCCGCAGCCGCGTAACTTTCTCTCTGCCAGCGCGGAACGGACGAAACAGGGCGAAAGTCCTGGGAGGCCGGAGCGCGGGAATGACCGCCAGGTGCGGATGGCTCACACCATCTGACCTGGGACCCGGGTGGTGCCCCGGATTCGCCGCGAGGCGGATTTGGCGAGGCGAGACCGACCGGGTAAGGTCATCGACCGGCAGGGCACCGGGCGAGTTCGCGGGAGACCGCGGCGGCCGGCCTGCCAAATCCGATGATCAAGCCCAGCGGTTCGCTGCTGCGCGAGTTCAGCGGATACCGACCCGCACGAAGCACGACAGACCGGGACACACGGTTTGACACGGCGGAGACGGGGAGGTAACGTAGTAAAAGTGCCCGGCGCGAGAGCGGCGGGTGTGGGACGAAATGCCCCGGACGGGGGTCCTCCTGGTGGGGGTTTCCGGATGGTGTGTGGTTGTTCTTTGAGAACTCAACAGGGTGCTTGATAAGCCAGTGCCA
>NZ_JBEYER010000004.1:0-132790 GCF_040634005.1 Micromonospora sp. NPDC007271 | reverse complement strand
GCTCGGGCTCTGCTCGTACTTCATGTCGGTGACCCGGGCCAGCGGCATCATCGCCGCGCCACGCCGCCCAGCCCCCGGTCGAAGTCGCGCAGCGTGCTGCCCGCGCCGGGCACCAGCACCGCGATCCGGTCGGCGGTGGCGAGGTCGCCGAGCACCTCCACCGCGAGGCCGTCGCCGCGCGGATCGAAGACCAGGAACCGCCGGCCGGCCGTGGCCCAACCCGCGTACGGCGCTCCGGCCGCCCGCAGCCGCGCCGCGACCAGCGGGTACGCCTCGACGTACGCGGCCGGCGCCACCGGTACGGGCCGGTCCGGCAGCAGCAGGCCGAGGCCGAGCAGCGCGGTCAGTGCCGCCCGAGCGGGTCGGGTCCAGTGCATCGTCGTCTCCCTCCGGATGTCCTCCGGCGGGAGCCTGCGGCGCGGGCGGGTCGAAGATCGTCACCCCGCAGGGTGGTTCCCGGCGTGCTACCCCGGACCTACTCGCCCGCGGCGACCAGACCCGTCTCGTACGCGACGACGACGGCCTGGGCGCGGTCGCGGAGCTGCAGCTTGGCCAGGATCCGCCCGACGTGGGTCTTCACGGTCTGCTCGGCGACCACCAGGTCGGCGGCGATCTCCGCGTTGGAGCGTCCCCGGGCGATCAGGCGCAGCACGTCGGTCTCGCGGGGGGTCAGGCCGGCCAGGTCGGCCGGGCGCGGGCGGCGGTGCCCGGGCCGGGCGGCGAACTCGGCGATCAGCCGGCGGGTCACCGCCGGGGCGAGCAACGCGTCCCCGGCCGCCACCACCCGGACCGCGTGCACCAGGTCGGCGGCGGGGGCGTCCTTGAGCAGGAAGCCGCTCGCCCCGGCGCGCAGCGCCTCGTAGACGTAGTCGTCCAGGTCGAAGGTGGTCAGGATGAGCACCCGGGGACGGTCCGCGCGGCGGTCGCCGAGGAGTTGGCGGGTCGCGGCGAGCCCGTCCAGCACCGGCATGCGTACGTCCATCAGCACCACGTCCGGGTCCAGTCGGCGGGCCGCCGCCACCGCCGCCGCGCCGTCGGCGGCGTCCCCGACCACGAGCAGGTCCGGCTGGGCGGACAGCAGCGCGCCGAAGCCCTGCCGGACCATCGCCTGGTCGTCGGCGATCAGCACCCGGATCATCCGTTCCCGTCCTCCCCGTCGTACGGCAGCAGCGCGTCGACGGCGTACCCGCCGCCGTCGAGCGGCCCGGCGGCGAACGTACCGCCCAGCGCGAGGGCGCGTTCGCGCATCCCGGTCAGGCCGTGCCCGGCGCCTCTCTCAGCGGTGGCGGGGCCGGCCGGGTCGGCGGTGTTCTCGACGCGGACGGCCAGGGCGCGCGGCTCGGGGCGCAGGCTGACCCGCACGGCGGCGCCGGGCGCGTGCCGGGCCGCGTTCGCCAGCCCCTCCTGCACGATCCGGTACGCGGCCAACCCGACCGGTCCGGGCGTGCCGGCGGGCGGCGCGGCGGCGTCCAGGGTGACCGTGAGGCCGGCCCGGCGGGCGGCGTCCACCATGGCCGGAACGTCGCCCAGGTCGGGCTGCGGCGCGGTCTGCGGGCCGGTCGACTCGCTGCGTAGCACGCCGAGCAGGCGGCGCATGTCGATCAGCGCCTCCCGGGCCGAGCCGGCGATGGCGGTGAACTCGGCACGGGCGCCGTCCGGCACGTCGGCGAGGCGGTACGGCGCGGTCTCCGCCTGCACCGCGATCATCGACATGTGGTGGGCGACCACGTCGTGCAGTTCGCGGGCGATCCGGGTGCGTTCCTCCAGCACCGCCCGGCGTTCCTGTTCCCGCCCGCTGAGTTCGGTCTGCTCGGCCAGCGCGCGGCGGGAGGCTCGGTTGCCGCGCACCAGGTCGCCGATGACCAGCAGCACCCCGAGCAGCAGCAGCGCGCCGATCCGATTGTTCGCCTTCACCAGGGCGAGCACCGGGACCGTCGAGATCAGCCCGACCCACAGCAGCACCGGCCGCTCCACCCGGGCCGCCACCACCGCCAGCACCGCGAGCGCGACCAGCAGCAGCACCGGGTTCCACGGCCACGGCCAGCGTGGCGGGGCGTTGAAGGTGCAGATCAGCAGGGCCAGGACGGTGAGCCGCCAGGCCGCCAGCGGGCGCCGGGGCAGCAGCAGCAGCGGCGCGACGGAGAGCACCGCGAAGAGCACGGCGACCGGGAACGGTAACGCCCGGTCGGATTCCTGGGCCAGGGCGGCACCGAACAGACCGAGTACGGCGAGCAGCCCCACCGGGCCGGCGTAGCGGGCCAGGCGGGGTGAGCGGGCCAGCGGGGACGGCCCGGGCAGCTCGTCCGGCCCGATCACGGCCCGGCGCAGCGCCGGCCAGAGCGCCTCGGCCAGGTGTGCCTCCACCACCGGCACGGTACGGTCCGGGTGCCCGGTCCGGCGTCCCGCCCTGGGGTGACGGGTGGATCGTACCCAGGGGTGACCTGGCACGCCGTTAGCGCTTACCTGCCGGTAACCCCTAGGCTCCGACCCGGCGAGATCAGCTGAGCAGAGGGGGGAACCGTGGCCCGTACCGTGCTGGTGACCGGCGGCAACCGGGGGATCGGCCTGGCGATCGCGCAGGCCTTCGCCAAGCAGGGTGACCGGGTGGCGGTGACCCATCGCAGCGGTGACGCGCCGGCCGGGCTGTTCGGTGTGAAGTGTGACGTGACCGACGCCGAGTCGCTCGACGCCGCGTTCACCGCGATCGAGGCCGAGCTGGGCCCGGTCGAGGTGCTGGTGGCCAACGCCGGCATCACCGACGACACGCTGCTGATGCGGATGTCCGAGGAGCAGTTCACCCGGGTGCTCGACACCAACCTGACCGGCGCCTTCCGCTGCGCCAAGCGGGCCTCGACGAAGATGCTGCGGGCCCGGTGGGGCCGAATGATCTTCATCTCCTCGGTGGTCGGCCTCTACGGCGGTGTCGGTCAGGTCAACTACGCGGCCAGCAAGGCGGGCCTGGTGGGCGTGGCCCGCTCGATCACCCGCGAGCTGGGCAGCCGCAACATCACCGCCAACGTGGTCGCGCCCGGCTTCATCGACACCGACATGACCGCGGCGCTGCCGGAGGAGCGGCGCGCCGAATACCGCAAGGCGATCCCGGCCGGCCGCTTCGCGGAGCCGGAGGAGGTCGCCGGCGTGGTCACCTGGCTCGCCTCGGACGCGGCCGGGTACATCTCCGGCGCCGTCATCCCGGTCGACGGCGGCCTGGGCATGGGTCACTGACAAACACGGAGGAATTGCGCAATGTCCGGACTGCTGGCCGGTAAGCGGCTGCTGGTCACCGGCGTCATCACCGACGCCTCGATCGCCTTCTCCGTGGCGAAGCTCGCCCAGGAGAACGGCGCCCAGGTCGTGCTCACCGGCTACGGCCGGCTCTCCCTGGTCGAGCGGATCGCCAAGCGGCTCCCCGAGCCGGCCCCGGTGATCGAGCTGGACGTGACGAACGCCGAGCACCTGGCCGGCCTCGCCGACCAGGTACGCGAGCACGTCGACGGCCTGGACGGAGTGGTGCACTCGATCGGCTTCGCCCCGCAGAGCTGCCTCGGCGGCGGGTTCCTCGACGCACCGTGGGAGGACGTGGCCACCGCGCTCCACGTCTCCACGTACTCGTACAAGTCCCTCGCCATGGCGGCGCTGCCGCTGATGTCGGCGGGTGGCGCGGTGGTGGGCCTCACCTTCGACGCCACCAAGGCGTGGCCGGTGTACGACTGGATGGGCGTGGCCAAGGCCGGGCTGGAGTCCGCCTCCCGCTACCTGGCGCTGCACCTGGGCAAGCGGGGCATCCGCAGCAACCTGGTCGCCGCCGGGCCGCTGCGCACCATCGCCGCCAAGTCCATCCCCGGCTTCGAGCAGTTCGAGGACGCCTGGTCCGAGCGGGCCCCGCTCGGCTGGAACCTCACCGACCAGGAGCCGGCGGCCCGGGCCTGCCTGGCGCTGCTGTCCGACTGGTTCCCGGCCACCACCGGTGAGATCGTCCACGTCGACGGCGGCTACCACGCCCTCGGCGCCTGACGTGCAAGGAAGGGCCCCTTCCCAACGTTTCCGGTAGAGAAGGGGCCCCCTTTCAACGCCCAGCCCGGGGGCGTCGCAGGGCCGCCACCGGCGGCGGGAGAGAATGGGACCATGGCGTACGACGCGTTGGTGCTGGTCTCCTTCGGCGGCCCGGAGCGGCCCGAGGACGTGCGGCCCTTCCTGCAGAACGTGACCCGGGGGCGGGGTGTGCCCCCGGAACGGCTCGAAGAGGTGGTCCAGCACTACCTGCACTTCGGCGGGGTGTCCCCGATCAACCAGCAGTGCCGGGAGCTGCTCGCGGCGATCCGCGCGGACTTCGCCGCCAACGACGTCGACCTGCCCGTCTACTGGGGCAACCGGAACTGGGACCCGATGCTCGCCGACACCGTGGCGCGGATGCGTGACGACGGCGTCAGGCGGTCCCTCGCGTTCGTCACCAGCGCGTACGGCGGCTACTCCTCCTGCCGGCAGTATCAGGAGGACATCGCCGCGGCCCGGGCCGCGGTCGGCCCGGACGCCCCGGTGATCGAGAAGCTGCGCCAGTTCTGGGATCATCCGGGCTTCGTCGAGCCGCACGCCGACGCGGTGCGGACGGCGCTGGCCCAGCTCGACCCGGCCCGCCGGGACAGCACCCGGCTGGTCTTCACCGCCCACTCCATTCCGACCTCGATGGCCGCCACCGCCGGCCCGCACGGTGGCCGGTACACCGCGCAGCTCGAGGAGACCGCCCGGCTGGTGCACGCCGCCGCCGCGCCCGACCTGGCGTACGACCTGGTCTGGCAGAGCCGCTCCGGGCCGCCGCAGGTGCCGTGGCTGGAGCCGGACATCAACGACCACCTGAGCACGCTCGCCACGCAGGGTGTCACCGGCGTGGTGGTCAGCCCGATCGGGTTCGTCTCCGACCATCTCGAGGTGGTCTGGGACCTGGACACCGAGGCCCTCGACACGGCCAAGCAGCTCGGCCTGGACTTCGCCCGGGCCGGCACCCCCGGTACCGATCCGCGGTTCGTGGCGATGGTGCGGGAACTGGTCCTGGAACGCACCACCCCGGACGGCGAGCGGCTGCGCCGCCGCCTCGGCGACCTGCCGCTGTGGGACACCTGCCCGACGGCGTGCTGCGTGCCCCCGGCCCGCCGGCCCGTAGCCTGACCGATCTCCCGACACCCCTGGGGACGACACATGCATGACCGCAAGCCGGTGCAGAGCTGGCTCACCGACATGGACGGCGTGCTGGTGCACGAGGGCCAGCCGGTGCCCGGCGCGCCCGAGTTCGTCAAGAAGCTGCGCGCCTCCGGCAAGCCCTTCCTGGTGCTGACCAACAACTCCATCTACACCCCACGCGACCTGCAGGCCCGGCTGGCCCGGATGGGGCTGGACGTGCCCGAGGAGGCGATCTGGTCCTCCGCCCTGGCCACCGCCCAGTTCCTGGCCGACCAGCGCCCGGGCGGCACCGCGTACGTGATCGGCGAGGCCGGGTTGACCACGGCCCTGCACGCGGTGGGGTACGTGCTCAGCGACTTCGCCCCGGACTACGTGGTGCTGGGGGAGACCCGCACCTACAGCTTCGAGGCGATCACCAAGGCGATCCGGCTGATCGACGACGGGGCGCGGTTCATCTGCACCAACCCGGACGCCACCGGCCCGTCGGTCGAGGGCGCGCTGCCGGCCGCCGGCTCGGTCGCCGCGATGATCTCGAAGGCGACCGGGGTGGAGCCGTACTTCGTCGGCAAGCCCAACCCGATGATGATGCGCTCGGCGTTGAACACCATCGACGCGCACTCGGAGAGTACCGCCATGATCGGTGACCGGATGGACACCGACATCCTGTGCGGCCTGGAGGCGGGGCTGGAGACGATCCTGGTGCTGACCGGGATCAGCTCCCGGGCGGAGGCGGAACGCTACCCGTACCGGCCGTCCCGGATCGTCAACTCCGTCGTCGACCTGATCGACGAGATCTGATCAGAGGCGCAGCGGGGCGTTGCAGGCGGCCACCAGGGCCTGCCGGCAGGCGGTGGTGAGCGGGCGCAGCGCCGCGTCCCGTTGCTGCGCCTCGTAGGTGTTCACCGCCCCGCCCGGCGCGCTCTCCCCGGCCAGCGCGAGCACCCGGTCCAGCACGGCCGCGCGGGCGAACAGCCGGCGGGCCCGCGGGTCGAACCCGGGCGGCAGGTCGGTGGTGCCGTCGGGGCGGCGCAGCGCCGCGAGGGCACCGGCCAGCTCGGGCCGCCACTGGGCGACGTCGAGCCGGGTGAGCGCGGCGGTCGTCTCGGCGAGCGCGGCGGCCAGCTCGGCCTCCGCCTCGGCCGCGCCGGGCACCGCGAGGGACGCCTTCGGCGCGTCGGCCGGCAGCGGATACACCCGCCACAGCACCGTCTCCCAGGTCATGCCCGACCCGGAGGTGTGGCTGCGCACCTCGGGGACCAGCCCGAGCCCGCTGGCCACCACCGCCTCGCCGGTGAGCAGCGCCGCGCCGGCGAAGTCGCCGGGGCCGGGCAGGCCCCGGGGATCGCCCGGGGCGGGCAGCACCAGGCGGATCTCGTCCGGGGAGAGCTTGGCCAGGCTGGGCAGCGCCTCCCGGAGGGACACGTCGGTCCAGGTGCCGGGTGCGTCGGCGACCAGGTGCTCCTCGTCGCCGGCGATCTCGTCGGCGACTTCGTCGAAGGGCACCAGGCCGGCCCGCCAGGCGCGTACCCAGGCAACGAACCGGCTCGACCGGCGCGGAGCCAGTGTGGCCGCGCCCGCTGCGGGGGAGGACATGCCGAAAGGGTACGTGCTCCCCACCGCCCCTGTCTCGACTGCCGCACCCGCGGCGTGACCTGCCCCCAACTACCCCCTTCGCCCGTTTCCGCCCCGGCCGCCCGCCCCCGCCCGCCCCCGTCGATCATGGAGGTGTGGCGTCTGCTTCGCGTCGTACGCGCCCTTTGTTCGGCGCCTGAACTCCAGGATCGGCGCTGGGTGGGGGTGGGGGCGGCGTGGCGGCGGGCGGGGTGGCGGGCGGGTGGTTAGCGTGATCTACATGGTGGGGCGATACGGCGGGGACGTGCTGGCCGGGGAGTGGCGGCGGCGGAAGGTCACCCCGGAGGTGGACGCCGAGCCGGACCTGGTCGTCGAGGACGCCGACTCGGGGTTCTGCGGTGCGGTGGTCGGCTTCGAGTCCGGCGCGGTGGTGCTGGAGGACCGGCACGGCCGGCGGCGCAACTTCCCGCTGCTGCCGGCCGCGTTCCTGCTCGACGGCCAGCCGGTCACCCTGCGCAAGCCGGTACGTGCTCCGGTGCCCGCGGCCCGGCGACGGACCGCGTCCGGCTCGATCGCCCTGGACAACGTCCGGGCCCAGGTCGCGAAGGCCAGCCGGATCTGGGTGGAGGGCGTGCACGACGCCGCTCTGATCGAGCGGATCTGGGGCGACGACCTGCGGATCGAGGGCGTGGTGGTGGAGCCCCTGGACGGCATCGACGCGCTGGCCGCCGAGGTACGCGGGTTTGACCCCGGGCCCGGCCGGCGACTCGGCGTGCTCGTCGACCACCTGGTGCCCGGCTCCAAGGAGAGCCGGATCGTGGCGGCCGTGACCTCGCCGCACGTCCTGGTCACCGGCCACCCGTACGTGGACGTGTGGCAGGCGGTGAAGCCGAAGGCGCTGGGCATCCCGGCCTGGCCGGTGGTGCCGCCCGGGCGGCCCTGGAAGGAGGGGGTCTGCGCGGCCCTCGGGGTGGCCGAGCCGGCGGAGATGTGGCGGCACATCCTCTCCCGGGTGAACAGCTTCGCCGACGTGGAGACGCCTCTGATCAACGCGATGGAACGGTTGATCGACTTCGTCACCGAGCCGGCGTGATCGTTCGTCGGCCGGCCGCCCGTCGTCCTCCGCCGGTACCCCCGGCCGTGCCAACCCCCGGGTGTTCGCCGTCCGTCGCCTCCCGGGGCGGATCAGTTCCCCAGTTGTCGGGCCATCGCGCGGCGCAGAGGCGGGGCCGCAGCGGTCAGGCGCAGCATGATGCGCAATGCTGCCCGGGCCGCCCGGGTGGACTGGGCGGCGCTGCGGGCATTGCGTAGCGACTTCTTGACCGCGGCGAAGCCGTAGTCGATCATCTCGCGCTCGTACATCGCGATCGCGGGTATGAGCGGCATTTCGCCGGCGTGGACGGCCATCAGCGCGCGGCGGAGGAGGTCGGCGTCGCGGAGCGCGGTGTTCGCGCCGATGCCGGCCATCGGGGTCATGTTGTGGATGGCGTCGCCGAGCAGGGTGACGCGTCCGCTCGGCCAGGGGTTCACCGGTGTCGCGCTCTTGACAGTGAAGGCGTTGACCGTGTCGGGGTCGCTTTTGGCGATGAGCCGGTGGAAGGCCGATGACCAGCCGGGGATCCGCTCGATGACGATCCGCTGTAGCGCGCGGCCGTCCAGATCTTGAATGTCGGGCGGGAAGCGGTCGGCCGCGTCGGTGAAACCCCACAGGACGTAGTCGGTGAGGTCGTTCAGCGGCCGGTCCGTGGGCTGGTGGCTCTGCTTCCAGACGGCGGTGAACAGCGAGCCGCGGCTGCGGGGAACGACGAGGTTCGCTCGGGTGGTGAGGGCTGCCGGAAGTGCGTTCTCCCGCTCGGGGGTCAGCTCGTACTTGCCGGCGATCGCGACGGCGCCGGTGTCGATCCGGTGTGCGTGCGGCAGGAGTTGCCGGCGTACCCGCGAGTTGGCGCCGTCCGCGCCGATCAGCAGGTCGGCCGTGGCGGTGGTGCCGTCGGCGAAGTGGGCGGTGACGCGCTCGCCGGCGACGTCGTACCGGGTGAGTGCCTTGCCGGGGTGGAGGATGTCGTCGAGGCCGGCGAGCAGGGTGTCGCGCAGACGGATCCGGCTGACGGCGTAGTGGCGGTTTTCGGGCGCGTCCGATGACGGATTGATCTCGACGTCGGTCATGGCGAGCAGTTCGGCGCATCGGTCGGTGAGGAAGCCGAATCCGCCCCCGGGGGAGACGGTGTCGAGGAATGCCTGCCACCCGGCCGGGGGGAGGCAGGCGCGGAGGGCGGCCGCTCCGGCCGGGTTGATGTGGATGCGATACCCCTGCAGCCAGTCGTTTCGGTGATGGGTGCGTTCGTACACGTTGGTGGGGATGCCGGCCCGGCGGAGCCCATGCGCGAGGGCCAGCCCGCCGATGCCGCCGCCAATGATCATCACGGAGAAGTCGGTCATGCTCTCCAGAATCATACGACGGCGTGACACTGTCAACCATCTGTTTGATTGATAGAATCAGGGACGTGCCTGAAGAGCCAAAGCCCCGCCGGTCGCCCGCAGGCGGCGAGCGGCAGCGTGACGCCGACCGAAGCCGGCAACGGATTCTCGACGCCGCGCTCGTGGAGTTCGGCGAGCACGGCTACTCGGGTGCCCGCATCAGCGCGATCGCCCGCCGCGCCGGCGTCAACCAGCAACTCATCTCGTACTACTTCAACGGCAAGGAGGGCCTGTACCGGGCGCTGACCGACCGCTGGCGCACCCTGAGCGGTGACCTCAACCGCCCCGACGCTCCGCTGGACGAGGTGGTCGCCGCGTTCGTCCACGTCGGCCAGGCGCAACGGCACTGGGGCCGGCTACTGATCTGGCAGGCGCTGTCCGGTGACCGGGAAGAGGGCGACGAGCAGTACCACCGATCGATGGTCGACGACCTCCGTCGGCGTCAGAACGCCGGCGAGATCGCCCCTGACCTGGATCCGGGGTACCTGCAACTGGCCCTCTTCGGGGCTGCGATCGCGCCTACCCTGCTGGCCCGGTTCGCCGAGGATTTCACCGGCCTGCCCGTCGACTCGCCAGAGTTCGTGGAGCGTTACCGGGAGCAGCTGAAACGCCTGGTCGCCCACCTCGCGAAAGCGCTGTAGGGCGAGGGCCTGCCGTCCGCTCGGGCGGTGGCCGCGGAGCGGTCGGCTTCCGGCCGGTGTGCCGGCGGAGCTGACCGGACGGGGCCGACCGCCTCAGGGCTCCTGTTCGGGATCGCGGGTGAAGACGAAGGTGGCGATGTCGAGGGCGACCGGCTGCCCGGCGGAGTCCCGGATGACGGTGAGGATCTCGCCGTCCTGCGAGCCGGAGCGGCCCCGCCAGCGGTCCGGGCCCTCCGCGGTGAAGCGGAGCAGGGGCCGGCCGACGGGGCCGCCCACCAGGTCGCCGGCCGGGTCCGGGCGGAACTCGTACTCCAGGCCCATCCACCACCAGCGGCCGGTCAGCTCGGCGAGGTCGGTGGCCGGCGGGTCGGCCGGCCGCCACGGGGCGGGCGGGGCCGGTTCGGCGTCCAGCACCAGGGTGAGCACCTGCCGGGCCAGCTCGACGATGTGGTGGCCGGCGCTCAACCCGTAGGAGTTGGCGAAGTCCACCACGGCGGTGCGGGTGGGCCGGTGCACCGCCAGGCCGGCGACGTACCCGGGCATCGAGCCCCCGTGCCCCACGTACACCCGGTCGCCGACCCGGTAGAGCTCCAGGCCGAGGCCGTGCCCGCCGGTCCAGGAGTCCAGGTCGCTGATCACCACCGGCGCGCACATCTCGGTGAGCGTGGCCGGGGCGAGCACGTCCGGCGCCGGGTCGGCCAGGAACGCCGCCCACCGGGCCAGGTCCGCGACGGTCGACCAGAGCTGGCCGGCGGGCGCCATCGCGCCGGTGTCGGTACGCGGATCCTCGCGCAGCGTGTCGTGCCACGGGTGGACGACGTAGCCCCGGGCGTACGGCTCGGTGGGGTGGTACGTGGTGCGCCGCATGCCCAGCGGCTCGAGGATCCGCTCCTGGAGCAGCTCGGGCCAGGGTGTCCCGGTGACCCGCTCCAGCACCCCGCCGAGCAGCCCGTACGCCAGGTTGGAGTAGTGGTAGACGTGGTGCGGCGGGTGGGCGATCTTGTCGGGGGTCAGCCCGGCGAGCAGGGTGCTCAGGTCGACGCCCTCGGTCCGCTCCCACCACCGCCCGTCCGGCTCGCGCTGCAGCCCGCTCGCGTGCCCGAGCAGTTGGCGCAGGGTGAGCGCGCCGACCGGGGTGCCGGGCAGGTGCTTGTCCAGCGGGTCGTCCAGGGCCAGCCGGCCGGCGTCGCGCTGCTGCATCACCAGCACGGCGGTCATGGTCTTGCTGATCGACCCGATCCGGTACTGCAGGTCCGCGTCGGGAGTGGGGTGGTCGCCGGCGGACGCGAGGTGGGCGAGGCTGCCGGCGCGGACCACCCCGAGGGCGACCGAGGGGCCGCGCCCCTCGGACTGGGCCCGGGCGACCAGCGCGTCGACCCGTCGGGCGGTCTCCGGCAGCAGGGCCATGGTCATCCTCCTCGTCGCGGTCGGCGGGTGCCGCCGAGCTTACTGATCATGGGCGGTTCGTGGGACGTGCGTCGGCGTGTCACGATCTAAGGGTGGACGCCGTGTTGTGGATCGTGCTGGGTGTGGTGTTGGCCGTCGCCGAGGTCTTCACGACGACGCTGTTCCTGATCATGTTCGCGGCAGGGGCGTTCGCCGCAGCCGGGGCCGCCGCGCTCGGTGCCCCGGTCGCGCTCCAGGCGCTGGTGTTCGCCCTGGTCTCCGCGCTCTGTCTGGCCGTGGTCCGGCCGGTCATCCGGCGGCACGCGCGGGCGGCGCTGGAGGGCAGCGAGCAGTCGTTCGGCGTCGAGGCGCTCGAGGGGACGACGGCGCTGGTGATCGAGCCGGTCGACGTGGGGCGCGGCCTCATCAAGATCGATGGTGAGTTGTGGACCGCTCGGGCGTACGACGCGACGCGGAGCTACGCCGCGGGTGAGCGGGTGCAGGTGATAAAGGTCCAGGGCGCCACCGCCCTGGTCTGGCAGGACGAGATTTCCACCCCGGGCGCACTGCCCGAAGCGAAAAGGTGAACGGTATGGAGTTTGCAGCGATCCTGTTGATCGCCGTGGCGGTCATCGTCGTGGTGACGCTGGCCAAGGCGGTGCGGATCGTGCCGCAGCAGCGGCAGGACGTGGTGGAGCGGCTGGGGCGGTACAAGCGGACCCTGAACCCGGGGCTGAACCTGCTCGTGCCGTACATCGACGCGGTGCGTACCAAGGTCGACATGCGGGAGCAGGTGGTCAGCTTCCCGCCGCAGCCGGTGATCACCTCGGACAACCTGGTCGTCTCGATCGACACGGTGCTCTACTTCAAGGTGGTCGACTCGGTTCGCGCCACCTACGAGATCTCCAACTTCCTGCAGGCGATCGAGCAGCTCACCGTGACCACGCTGCGTAACGTGATCGGTTCGCTGGACCTGGAGCGGGCGCTGACCAGCCGTGAGGAGATCAACCGGCACCTCTCCGGTGTGCTGGACGAGACCACCGGCCGGTGGGGCATCAAGGTCACCCGGGTCGAGATCAAGGCGATCGAGCCGCCGCCGAGCATCCGCGACTCGATGGAGAAGCAGATGCGCGCCGAGCGGGACCGCCGTGCCGCGATCCTGAACGCCGAGGGTCTGAAGCAGTCGCAGATCCTCACCGCCGAGGGTGAGAAGCAGGCCGCCGTGCTGCGCGCCGACGGTGACCGGCAGGCCCGGATCCTCCAGGCGGAGGGCCAGGCCAAGGCGATCCGTACCGTCTTCGACGCGATCCACCAGGCCAACCCGAGCCAGAAGGTGCTCGCCTACCAGTACCTCCAGGCGCTGCCGCAGATCGCCAACGGCTCGGCCAACAAGGTCTGGATCGTCCCCGCCGAGCTGACCAAGGCCCTGGAGGGGATGGGTGGCGCGCTCGGCGGGCTGGCCAACATGGTCGGCGACGTGCCGTCGCCGGAGGCCAGCCATGGTGCCGGCGAGGTGGAGCGGGAGGCCGCCGAGGCGGCCCAGGCCGCCGCCAGCGCCGCGCAGGAGATCCACGACGAGGTACGCGTCGCCGAGGCGCAGGCCACCGGCGGCAACGTCCCGCAGCAGGGCCTGCCGGCGCCCGAGCCGGTCTCGCCGGAGAGCCTGGTCAACGACCCCTCGGACCAGCGCGAGCGGGGCTGAGCAGGGCCGTCCGACCCCGGGCGGCAAATAAGAGAAATCCTCATGCGGCGCCCCGGTGCCTGCCACCATCGGTCTCAAGGACGGGTGGTGACCAGGACCGGGGCGCCGAGCGCGTCCCGGGCCGCCCGCAGGCGGAGCGCGAGGTGACGCATGAAGGAACCGGCGAAGAGCCTGTTCTCCAAGGAGCTGTTCTCCAGGGAGCCGGTGCCCGGCGCGCACGATCCCGCCGGGCCGCTCGGCACCCGGCGTACCGGGGGCGGGTTCGGCGTACTGCCGTTCGTTTCCGACCCGGGACCCGCCGCGCCGGCCACCAACGCCAGCTGGGCATGGTCGATCCGCCGGTTCGCCCGCGCGGCGGTCTGGCTGCTGCCCGCGTACGCGATCCTCTACGGCCTGGTGGCGATGGCCAGCGACGGCGGGGTCGGCAACGACCCGTACCCGGCCGACGGCAACCCGCTCTACCTGGTGGGCTGGGTGGCCGCGGTCTGGCTCGGGCTGCTCGCCTTGCTGGCGCTCACCGGCCTGCTCGCCGCCACCCGGTGCCGGCGGGTCGCCGTGGCCGGGCTGCTGGTCAGCATCGCCGGCGTGGTGCTGATGCTGCCCTTCGCCGGGCTGGACGAGCAGGCACCCGTCTTCGGCACCACCGCGCGCAGCCTCGTCCTGGTCGGCGCCACCTGCTACAGCATCGGCTGGTTGTTCACCGGATGGTCGGTGGCCCGGTCCGGGATGTTCTCCTACGGCGACGGGATCATGCTGATGATCGCCGCGCCGCTGCTCGGCCTCGGTGGCGCGCTGGTCGGCTCGTTGCAGACCTTCGGCGCGATCTTCGCGCTGATCGCCGGGATCGGCATCGGCTACCGCTCCGGACGCCTCGTGCCCGCCGCCATCGCCCGCGACGCCCTCGCCGCCAGTGCCGTGGCCGCTCCCACGCCACCCACCAACCCCGCCAAGCCCACCACCCCCAACGGCCCCCTTCCCAGCTGACCGGGGCGGCTGGGAGGTCGCCGTGAGGTGGCTGACAGTTGCCTGGCGGGGTGGTCGGTTGGTGGCATTCGCGGCAATCTGGTGTCCATGCCGTCTCCCCGGTCGCCGCTGTCGCGGCTCCTCACCGTGCTGCTCGCCGGCGTCCTCGCCGGGCTCGTCCTCGCGGTCGCCGCGCTGCCCGGCAACCTGGTCGGCGGGCTCGTCACCAAGGCGGCCCTCGGGGCGTACGCGCAGCTGCCCGACGCGCTGCGCACCCCCGCCCAGCCCCAGCGCTCCTACCTCTACGCCAACGACGGCAAGACCCTGATCACGACGTTCTACGACGTCAACCGCACCGACGTGCCCCTCGCCGAGATCGCCCCGGTGATGCGGCAGGCGATCGTGGCCGCCGAGGACCGCCGCTTCTACTCCCACGGCGGCGCCGACCCGCGGGGGCTCCTCCGCGCCCTGGTCGCCAACGTCACCGGTGGCGGCACCGAGCAGGGCGGGTCCACGCTGACCATGCAGTACGTCCGCAACGTGCTCAAGACCGACCCCACCCGCACCGCGGAGGAGCGGCAGGCCGCCACCGAGCAGACCGTCGGGCGCAAGCTCCAGGAGATCCGGTACGCGACCGCCCTGGAGAAGACGCTCAGCAAGGACGAGATCCTCAACCGCTACCTCAACATCGCGTACTTCGGCTCCGGCGCGTACGGCGTCGCCGCCGCCAGCCAGCGCTACTTCGGCAAGACACCCGCCGACCTGACCCTGGCCGAGGCGGCCCTGCTCGCCGGCCTGGTCCAGTCGCCCGACGCGTACAGCCCGATCGACGGGGACAAGGACAAGGCCCTCGCCCGCCGGGCGTACGTGCTCGACGCGATGGCCGAGACCGGCGCGATCACGCCGCAGCAGGCCGCGACGGCCAAGGCGGAGCCGCTCACCCTGCACCCGACCGCCCAGCCCAACGGCTGCACCGCAGTCGCCCAGGGGCACGACGACTGGGGCTTCTTCTGCGACTACCTCCGCCGCTGGTGGCTGACCCAGCCGGCCTTCGGCGACACCGCCAAGGAGCGTGAGCAGGCGCTGCGCCGCGGCGGCTACACGGTGGTCACCTCGCTGGACCCGAAGATCCAGCAGACCGCGCAGCAGCAGGCCACCGCGATCTACGGGTACGACAACAAGCGCGCCGCACCGATCGCCGCGGTCGAACCGGGCACCGGACGGGTGCTCGCCATGGCGGTCAACCGGCACTACAGCCTGGCCGACAACCCGCCCGGGCAGCCCAACCGCCCGAACACCGTCAACCCGCTGATCTCCGGCGGCGCCAGCGTCGACGGCTACCAGGCCGGTTCGACGTTCAAGCTGTTCACCATGCTCGCCGCCCTCGAGGCCGGCAAGCCGCTGTCGACCGGCTTCGACGCCCCGGCCAAGCTGCCCACCCGGTACGCCTCGAACGACGAGGGCAACTGCGACGGCAAGTGGTGCCCGGGCAACGCCAACCCGCAGTGGATGGACGGCTACCGGATGATGTGGGACGGCTTCGGCCGCTCCGTGAACACCTACTTCGTCTGGCTGGCCGAACAGGTCGGCGAGGACAAGGTGGTGGAGATGGCGCAGCGGCTCGGCATCACCTTCCGGGCCGACTCCGACGCCGCCTTCGCCCGGGACAACGCGGCCAACTGGGGCGCGTTCACCCTGGGCGTGGCCGCCACCACCCCGCTCGACCTGGCCAACGCGTACGCCACCGTGGCGGCTGAGGGGACGTACTGCTCCCCGCTGCCGGTCGTCTCGGTGACCGCGGCCAACGGCGAGCAGGTCGACGTCGGGCAGCCGTCCTGCAAGCGGGTCCTGGACCCGGACGTGGCCCGGGCCGCCACCGACGCCGCCCGCTGCCCGGTAGGCCAGCAGTCGGCGTACGGGCAGTGCAACGGCGGCACCGCCACCTCGGTCGACCGGATCGTCGGCCGGCCGGTCGCCGGCAAGACCGGTAGCTCCGAGCAGAACGCCACCGAGACGTTCGTCGGGTTCACCCCGCAGGTGGCCGTCGCCGGCATCGCGGCCAACCCGGACGACGCGACCGACCTGGTCGGCTCGGCGGTGCAGGCGAAGGTGATCGACGCGGTCGCCCGGGTGATCCGGACGGCGGTGGACGGCAAGCCGGTGCAGGACTTCACCGCGCCGAGCCAGGAGCTGGCCGGCGACCCGCAGCGCCCGCAGCCGCAGCCGAGCCCGCAACAGCAGGACCAGCGTTCCCTGCCCCCCGACCTCCTGCGCTGGTTCCAGAACCGCGGCCGCGGCTGACCCGGACGCGGCCCGGACCCGGCCCCCGCCGTCCTTTCGTGGTGACGGCGGGGGCTTCAGTCCGAGTTGGCCCAGACCAGCATCCCCGGGCCGTCCGGGGTGAGCACCGGCACCCACGCCTCGTCGGTGTCTCCCGAGCGTGTTTCGTCCCAACGCAGCGGGTGCGGATCCTCGTCCCAGCCGTCGCACGCCCAGTACGTGACGTCGGCGACGATGTCCCGGAGCCGGCCGGCCTCCTCCGGCGACCAGCGGTGGTTCCACGTCCCGGCACCGCGGAAGTGGCCCTCGAACAGCTGCCGGAGCGCGGGCACCGCGTCCGCGCCGGCGACCGGGACCAGAAAGCCTTCGAGCTGGCCCTGGCGGCAGGCCGTGCCGCCGTACTGTTGCTGGTAACGGATCCCGGTGGGCGCCGCCACGATGACGAAGAGCCAATCCTCGCCGGTGCCGTCCGGATCGAGGAAGACGTAACGCGGGGGCGCCATGCGGGACAGTCTGCTGGTGGCGTCCGGCGCGTGCCACCGGATTCCCGGGGGGTGCCGATCGGGTCAGCGCGGGCCGACGCGGAACATCCGACCGGCGATCCACTCCTCCAACCAGCCGGGGATGGAGGGTACGGCCGAACAGCGCCACCCCATCCGGCGGGCCAGCGCCCGGGCCTGGGTGCTCTTGCCCGGAGCCGTCGACCCCGACCACGGCGATCATCATGGGACGGGCCACGGGTCGAGACGGTAGCCGCCCGCAAACCCGGCGGAAAAAGGCCGCGCCGGCTGTCGGATTCGGTCGGGTGGCTCCGACCCACCGGTGAGCGCGCCCGCCGGGGCGCCACCGAGCAGGAGGACACCATGCGCAAGCTCGTCTACTGGGTGCACCAGTCCGTCGACGGCTTCATCGAGGGCCCGAACGGCGAGTTCGACTGGCCCGCCATGCTGCCGGAGCTGTCCGCGTACTCCTTCGAGCTGTGCGACCGGGCCGACACCTTCCTCTACGGCCGCAAGGTGTGGGGGTTGATGTCCTGGTACTGGCCGCGCGCGGAGCAGATCTCCCAGGACCCGCACGACCTGGGGTTCGCCCCGGTCTGGCGGCGTACCCCGAAGGTCGTCATCTCGCGCACGCTGGAGGACGCCGAGTACGGCGCCCGGGTGATCGGCCGCGACCTGGCCACCGAGGTCGCCGAGCTGAAGTCCCGGCCCGGCAAGGATCTGCTGCTCACCGGGGGCTCGGGGGCTGCGGCGGCGCTCACCGACCTGGGCCTGATCGACGAGTACCAGGTGGTCGTGCATCCGGTGGTGCTCGGCGGCGGCACGCCGGTCTTCCCCGGCAAGGACCGCCTCGACCTGCGGCTGGTGGAGACCCGCGGTTTTGACGGCCGCTCGGTGCTGCTGCGCTACGAGCGGAGCCGCTGAGTTGCACGCCCTGGTGAGAGGGGAGCCCTTCTCTACCAGAGGCGTTAACAAGGGGCCCTTCCTTTCATACGGCAGAATCGTGCGGTGCCCGTCCACGAGATCATTGACCCCGACGACGATCGGATCGCCGACTACCGCGCGCTCACCGACGTGGAGCTGCGGACCCGGTGGGAGCCCCCCCACGGCCTGTTCATCGCCGAGGGTGAGCTGGTGCTGCGGCGGGCGTTGCGGGCCGGCTACCCGGCCCGGTCGTACCTGGTCGACGCCAAGCGGGTCGACCAGCTCGCCGACCTGGACACCGGGGACGTCCCGGTGTACGCGGCCACCCCGGAGGTGCTCCAGCGGGCCACCGGCTTCCACGTGCACCGGGGCGTGCTCGCCTCGTTCCACCGCAAGCCGCTGCCGGCCGCCGCCGAGGTGCTGGCCGACGCCCGCCGGGTGGTGATCCTGGAGGACGTCAACAACCACACCAACCTGGGCGCGATCTTCCGGGCGGTGGCCGCGCTCGGGGTGGACGCCGTCCTGCTGTCGCCGACCTGCGCGGACCCGCTCTACCGGCGCAGCGTACGGGTCAGCATGGGCGAGGTCTTCGCCGTCCCGTACGCGAAGCTGGAGCCCTGGCCGGACGCGCTCGCCCAGGTCCGGGCCGCCGGCTTCACGGTGCTGGCGATGACGCCCGCGCCGGACGCGGTGCCGATCCAGCGGCTGGACGCGACCCAGCGGGCCCGGGCGGCGCTGCTGATGGGCGCCGAGGGGGCCGGCCTGACCCGGGCGGCGATGGACGCCAGCGACGTGCGGGTGGTGATCCCGATGCGGCGCGGGGTGGACTCGCTCAACGTCGCCGCCGCCACCGCCGTGGCCTGCTGGGAGCTGGGCCGCGACGACCCCCGCTGAGCCCCCACCGGCCGCCCGGCGACCGACCGGGCCCCCGCGGGTAGTCGAGTTTCCAGATCACCGACGGTAACGTGTCGCCCGTGTTCCCTACCGTGCGTGAGGTGCTGGCCCTGGTGCCCGTACGCCACGGCGCCCCGCGCCTGGTGGCCGGCGACGCGGGCCTGGACCGGCCGGTCCGCTGGGTGCACGTCGCCGAGGTGCCGGACATCGCCACCCTGCTCGGTGGCGGTGAACTGGTGCTCACCACCGGCATCGGGCTGCCGGCCGATGACGCCGGGCTGCGCGCGTTCGTCGGCGACCTGGCCGACGTGGGGGTCTCCGGGCTGGTGGTGGAGCTGGGGCGCCGCTACGTCAGCGGGGTGCCGCGGGTGATGGCCGCCGCCGCCGAGCGACGCGGGCTGCCCCTGGTCGAGCTGCGCCGGACCACCCCGTTCGTGCGGATCACCGAGGCGGTGCACGCGCTGATCGTGGACGCCCAGCTCACCGAACTGCGGGCCACCGAGGAGATCCACCAGCGGTTCACCGAGCTCTCCGTGGAGGGCGCCGGCGCCGCCGAGGTGGTGCGGCAGGCCGCCGAGCTGTCCGGGTGCCCGGTGGTGCTGGAGAACCTCTCCCGGCAGGTGCTCGCGTACGACCCGGCGGGGGAGAGCGCCGAGCTGCTGCTGGACCGCTGGGAGCAGCACTCCCGGGGGATCCGCCCCGATGGACGCACCGCGTACGACCCGGACAGCGGGTGGCTGGTGACCATCGTCGGCGCGCGCGGCCAGGACTGGGGGCGGTTGCTGCTGCGCTGGCCCGCCCGCGGGGAACTGACCACCAGCCGGGCGTTGCCGGCCGACGACGGCGGCGCGGAGCCGCCGGATGCCCCGGCCGATCCCGTGCCGGCCGAACCGAGCGGTGGCGGGACGCCGCCGCGGGGACCGGGTGCCGACGTGGTGGCCGGCCCGCACGCCACCGCTCCGGGCACCCCGCCCACCCGGCTCACCATCCTGATCGAGCGGGCCGCCTCCACCCTCGCCCTGAACCGGCTGATCCGCCGCGACGCCGAGGGGCTGGAACGGCAGATCCACCGCACCCTGCTCACCGCCCTGCTCAACCACTCCCGTCCGGTGGACGAGGTGGCGCTGCGGGCCAAGGCGCTCGGCGTGCCGCTGGACCGCCGGCACCTGGTCGGCGTGGTGGTCCGCTACCGGGCCGACGACCCGGCCGGGGAGGGCGGGGCGCCGGGCGTCGACGCCGAGCCGGAGGCCGGCCCGGCCCGGCTGCGGGATCTCGCGGAGGCGGTCGGCCAGGCGCTGCGGGAGGCCCGGCTCACCGCCCTGACCAGCGCCGTCGACGACCATGCGGTGGGCGCGCTGCTCGCGCTGCCCGATCCGGCCGCCGAGGAGAAGGCGCTCGCCGCGTTCGCCACGGCACTGCGTCGGGTACGCCTCGACGCCGCTCCGGCCCGCCCGCCGGCCCCCCGCTCCGCCCCGCCCGTAGGGCCGGCCGACGGATCGGCCCGGGCCCCGCTGGCCTCGGCCCGGGCCGTCAACGGGGTGGTCCGGCCGGGCCAGGTCCCTGCCGGTGCGCTCCGGGTGGCCGGTCCCGCAGCCGTGATCGTCGCGGCCGGGTCCGGGGTGGGCAGCCTGCGGGAGGCGAGACGGTCGCTGGTCGAGGCGCGGCAGATCGCCGAGGCGGCCCGCCGGGACCGGCGGGATCTGCCGATCTTCCGGCTGCCGCACGTCGGGCTCGCCGGGCTGCTGCACCTGCTGCGGGACGAGCCGCGGTTGCAGACCTTCGTCGAGCGGGAACTCGGCGCGCTGCTGACCTACGACGCCCAGCACCCCCGCGAGCAGCTGCTCGACACCCTGCGGGCGTACCTGGAGCAGGGCCGGAACAAGTCGGCGGCGGCGGCAGCGGCGCACCTGTCCCGGCCGGCGTTCTACGAGCGGCTGGCCCGCATCGGCCGGATCCTCGACGTGGATCTCGACTCGGTCGAGGTCTGCCTCTCCCTGCACGTCGCCCTGGTCGCGCTGGACGCCGTGCGGGTGCCGTAGCCGTCGGTCAGCCGTGGCGGGCCGACCCGGACAGGAGGGCGCGGGCGACCGTCAGGCCAGCGCCGCCAGCGCCTTGGCGTACGCCGGGGGGACGAAGGTGGGGCCGGCGGGGGTGAAGACGTCGGAGGCGGCCGCCGCCGACCACGCCGTGTCCGGCAGCGCGTCCACCAGGGCGCGCACCACCGGGGCGTCGCGCCACTGCTCCTGCTGGGCGAGCAGGCTCAGCGCCACCACCGACTCCTCCACCTCGCCGACGCACTCGAACGGCTTGTGCCCGTCGATGCCGAGCAGCTCCCGGTAGCCGGGGATCTGGGTGGTGTCGGCGAGCAGGTCACCGCCGAAGATGCGGGTGATCCGCTCCCGGGTCATGAACGGCGCCATGGCCAGGAAGACGAACCGGCACTTGGGGCAGTCCCGGCACCATCGTTCGCTCGCGTCGCGCAGCTTGAACGCGGCGTTGCAGCTGGTCACCACCGGGTCGTACCGGTCGATCTCGGCGAAGAGCCGGGCGATGTGCAGCTCGGACAGCGACCGCAGCAGGGAGAAGTACGGTTCGGTGAGCCCGGCGTGCTCCGCCAGGGCCGCCCGCAGCAGCCCCTCCGCCTCGACGCCCTTGGACCACTGGTGGTTGATCTCGTGGCCGTGCCAGACCAGGTTCGGGTCGGACGCCGAGCGCTCGTTGGACATCACCACCGGGCCGAGCCCGTGCAGCACGGCGGTGGCGACCGCGATCAGCGAGTTGATCGCGGTGACCGGGATGTGCCCGTTGAGCGCGCCGGCCGCGTTGAGGTCGAACAGCACCGGGTCGATCCGGCGCCGGGCTGCGAGGGGCACCAGGTCGGACGCCTGGTTGACCGAGACGATGACGTGGTTGGGGTTGACCGAGAAGGGCACCGGGTCGAAGCCGGCCCGGCGCAGCGCCTCCAGGCTGACGATGGAGTCCTTGCCGCCGCCGACGGCGGAGAGCGGGCGGCGGTCCGAGCCGTCGTACACCCGGGGTGGGCTGACCTCGCCGGCCGGCACCTCCGGGCGCAGCTCCAGCACGTGCGGCAGCTGGTTGCGGTACGCGTACTCGGCGAGGCCCTTGGTGTAGACGGCGGTGACCAGCTCGACGGCGGCGGCGCCCAGCGGCGCCGGCAGCACCAGCCGGCGCGGCGCGGCGGCCTTGTAGTAGCTGACCCCGGCGACGACGTGCAGCAGTTCGAGGACCCGGGAGAGGCTGGCCGCGGTCTCGTCGGAGATCGGCTCGGCCGGCAGCGGGAGGGTGATCGCCTCGGTGAACCGCTGCTCGCCGTCCGGCCCCGTGAGGGCGTAGTCGAACAACGCCTCGCCGGTGGCGAAGTCGATCGAGTAGGACGGGAAGGTGAAGGCGTCCATCCGCCGGAGCTGCTCGTTGGGCACACGCCATACTAGGCCCTGGTTCGTCCGGCCGTGTCCGGCTGTGTCGGACCGCGCCCGCCGACCGCCCGTCGCAACCCCCGAGGAGAGCCTGTGCGCCTGTCTGATCTGCGCGGACGTCATGTCGCCGTCTGGGGTGCCGGTCGGGAGGGCCGGGCCGCGGTGACCGCGATCGCCGCGCACGGCCCGGCCGGCCTGGTCGCCGTCGACGACAGCACGAACTTCCTCAGCCTGCCCTGGGAGGGGCCGGTCGCCGCCGCCGCGCCGCTGGTGACCGGGGAGGAGGGTTTCGCCCGGCTGGCCGCCGCCGACGTGGTGGTCCGGTCGCCGGGGGTGCCGAGCGTCCATCCGTGGATGGTCGAGCTGCGCCGCCGGGCCGTCCCCGTCACCCAGGGCAGTGCGCTCTGGATGGCCGACCACGGGGACCGGACGGTGGGGGTCACCGGCAGCAAGGGCAAGAGCACCACGTCCAGCCTGATCAGCCACCTGCTCACCGCGATGGACCGGCCGAACGTCTTCGGCGGCAACATCGGCGTGCCGCTGCTGGACCTGCCCGAGGCGCCGCTGTACGTGCTGGAGCTGTCCAGCTACCAGTGCGCCGACCTGACCGAGTCGCCCCGGGTGGCGGTGGTCACCGCCCTGTTCCCCGAGCACCTCGACGCGCACGGCGGCGAGCGGGAGTACTACCGGGACAAGCTCAACCTGATCGCGCACGGCCCGCACACGGTGGTGGTCAACGGCGCCGATCCGCGGCTCGCCCTGGAGCTGGGCGACCGGGCCGCGGTGCGGGCCGGCCTGCCGAGCGCCACCCACGTCGCCTCCGGCCCGGACGGTGCCCCCTGGTTCCACCTGCGGGACACGCCGCTCTTTCCGCGCGGGGTGCTGCCCCTGGTCGGCCGGCACAACGAGAGCAACCTCTGCGTGGCCCTGGCCGTGCTGGACGCGCTCGGCGTCGACGTGGTGGGCCGCAAGGACAGCCTGGCCGTGGCGGTCGCCGGGTTCCAGGGGCTGGCCCACCGGCTCACCGAGATCCCCGACCCGTCGGGGGTCACCTTCGTCGACGACACCCTGGCCACCAGCCCGTACGCGGCGATGCACGCGATCGACGCGTACGAGGGCCGGCCGCTGACGGTGATCGTCGGTGGCACCGACCGGGGCCTGGACTACACCCCGCTGCGCGACCACCTGGCCGAGCGGGAGATCACCGTGATCGGCATTCCGGACAGCGGCCCGCGGATCGTCGAGGCGCTCGCCGGGCTGTCGGGGGTGCGGACCGAACTCGCCGAGGACCTGGTGGCGGCGGTGGGGCTGTCCCGCAAGCTCACCCCGGCCGGCGGCGTGGTGCTGCTCTCCCCGGCCGCGCCGAGCTACGGCCGGTTCCGCAACTTCGAGCACCGGTCGGAGGTGTTCGCGCAGGCGGTCGCCGACACCGTTCGCTGAGGCCCGGGGCGGAGCTGGTGCCCGGCGCGGGCCGGGCACCGAACCCTCGGTCAGCGCCGCGGTGCGAGGGCGGCGACCAGGTCGGCCGCGTCGAGCGGGGTGACCCGCGCGGCGTCCAGGTCGGCCCGGTGCAGCGCGTACGCCTGCGCCCCGGCGGGGAGCGGGAGGTCGCCCCGCACCAGCGCGGCGAAGCGCGGCTCCGCGTCGGGCGGCACCCCGTCGGCCGGCCCCAGTGCGGCCAGCCGCGCCGCGAAGGACGCCGCCGACTCGCCGGTGGCACGGCGGTAGCCGGTGAGCACGCCGTCGCGGCCCCGGACCAGCACGGTGTCGGCCCGTCCGGCGGCGTGCCAGCAGGCCAGCTCCCACAGGCTCACCCGGCGCCCGGCGGCGAAGTGCTGGTCGGCGGCCACGGTGAGCCGCGCGAGGGTGCGCGAGTAGCGGGCCACCGAATGCTGGCCACCGGTGCCGCTCATGGTGGCGTCGATCCAGCGCAGGGTCCGGGAGCGGAGGTCCACCAGGAGCGGGGTGGCGATCTTGACCCGGCCGGTGAGGTCGAACCGCTGCTCGACCGCCTTCGGCTCAAACGGCGCCCCGTTGCCCGGGTCGCCCATGAACCCGGCGAAGGCGTCGGTCATCTCCTCGAACGGCACGTCGTTGTAGCTGAACACCACCATCGCCACGTATCGGATCCCGCGCCGGGTCAGGGCGGGGATGTCGAGGTCGACGAACTCGCTCGCGCCCAGCGGGGCCGGCGCCGAGGTCAGGTCTCCGGAGTGGACCGCCGCCGTCTCGCCGAATCGCAGCCGGGTGTAGTCGCACCAGCCGACGAAACCACCGTCGTCGGCGATCATCGCGACCGAGAGGTCCAGGTCGACGCGGGTGCCGGCCGGTTCGGTCCAGTGCAGGAAGAGTCGCACCCGCCGGCCGTCCGGCAGCGGTCGCGCGCTGCCGCGGGGCAGCCGGACCAGTGCGTCCGAGGCGGTCCGCTCGGCGAAGGGCGCCACCAGGTCGGCCAGCGCCGCGTCCAGCAGCGCCACCTCGACGCGGGGCAGCCGGGCCGCCCGGGCCCGCAGCTCCGTGACCAGCAGCTCCTCCAGATTGCCCCCGACGGCGGCGGGCAGCCGCGGCCGGCGGTCCGGCTCGGCCCAGAGCCGCGCGCGGCCCCCACGCGGGAAGAAGAGCCGGGTGCCGGCGGGCCAGCTCGCGGCGCGTACCGCACCGAGGGCGGCGATCAGCACGCCGGGTGACACGGTACGGGCGGCCGCGGCCACCGCTGCGGGCAGCCGCTCCGGATCGCCCCCGCGGGCCGCCAGCGCGACCGTGCGGCGCAGCAGCTCACCGGGCCGGCGAGCGAGCAGTTCGACGGCGGTGCCGACGTCGCCGTCGGCGAGGGCTGCCTCGACCCGGGCGGCCGGGGAGGCGGCGACCAGCCGCCCCGCCGCCGGCCGGACCAGCGGAGCGTACGCGGCCACCACCTCGGCGACCACCCGCCCGAGCCGGCTGTCCGGCGTCACCGTGGTACGGCGCAGCACGGCGAAGGCGGTGGCCGCCTGCGGGTGCCGGGCCGGCTGCTCGAACGGGTGCAGGTTCTCGGCGGCGGCGAGCCAGCGGTCCCGGTGCCGGGGCAGGTCCGCCAGCAGGGCGGGCAGGCCCAGCGCGTCCAGCCGGGCCAGCAGCGCCCGGCGCAGCGGCCGGGGCAGCGAGCCGCGCCGCTTCGGCGGCTCCACCAGCCCCGGGTCGCCGCCGTCGCGGACGGCGAGCAGCCGGAGCACGTCGGTGGCGGTGTCCACGTGGCGGCCCAGCAGGGCCGCGGCCCGGGCCGGGTCGACGGGCCCGGTGAGCAGCCGGTCCAGCAGCAGCGCCCGGGTCTCCCGGACCGGCACCTCGTCGGGCAGCCAGGTCGGCTCCGCCGGGCCGGCGTGGTCGATCAGGGCCAGCAGATCGCGCCGGTCGGCGGGGGAGAGCGGGGTACGCCGGGCCAGCAGCGCGCCGAGCGCGTGGTGCACCGCGTGGTCGACATCGTCGGCGAGTTCCAGCACCTCGGCCCGGCGGGGCAGGGGCAGGGTACGACCGCCGCTCGGCGGCGCGACGACCGGCAGGAAGGGCCCGTCGGTGATCCGACGGTGGCAGATCGGGCAGGCCGAGTAGCCCTCGTCCCAGCAGGCGACGCAGGTCAGGTGGGCGCAGGGCGACACCGGGTGGACGGTGCGGACCCGGCCGCAGAGCACGCAGGGCTGGTCCGGCTGCTGGAGGAGCAGCGTGAACATGCGCCGGACGTACAGCTCCTGCGTGTCGGCGGGCACCCGGCGCGGGAAGTCCTTGAACAGCGGGACGTGTGGAGCGTGCGCGCCGACCGCCGTCTCGAGGGTGGCCAGCAGGCCGTGGCCGACCGCGGCGAGCCGCTCGGCGGGCAGCGCGGCCAGCGCGGCGCGCAGCCGGCGGCCGATCAGCCAGCCGAGCGCGAGGACGTCCGCCTCCAGCGCGGTCACCCCTTCGGCGGTGCCGGCCGGCCGACGGCCGGCACGGCGGATCTTGCGCCCGCCGTGCAGCAGGCCGGGGGCGACCAGGCCGGCGCGGCGGACCAACGCCACGGCGACCGGGTGTACGCCGGAGGTCTTGGTCGGAACCGTCAGTCGCATCTTCACCCCCGTAGCGGAAGCGGCGAGGACGGAGATCGGGCGCGCTAGGTCTCTGCCAAAGGATTCGAGAAGGAAGCGCGCTCGGAGCCGCCCTCGCCGTGCCGGAAGGCTACCGGGGCCGGGCCGCCGGACGCAGCCCGGTTTCCGAGCCGCCCGGGGCAGCGGCGGGCATCGTCATCGGCTTACATTGGATCGCCTCGCCCGACGATCGGAGTGAACGTGTCGAGCATCCCGATGTTGGCCCGCCTCACCGTGGTGCTCGTCCTCGGCGGGCTCGGCGCCGGGGCGACCGGGTGGCTGGCCGGGTGGTGGCCCGGGGACGATCCGCGCGCCACCGTGGACCACTGCTACGTCACCTACGACCGGCAGGAGCAGCGGCACAGCCGGTGCGTCGGCAACTGGACCCGCGGCTCGCACGGCTACGCGGGGCCGGTCCACGGCGTCGCGGTGGGCGAGTCCTGGCAGGTCCTCACCGCCGAACCGAACTCGGCGTACGAGTGGGAGGTGGCCGTCCCCGACGGGGCGCGCCGACTGCGGGTGCTCGCCGACACCAACCAGGCGTGGGCGTTCTCCCCGGCCGCGGTGCGGTCCGCCCTGGTCCCGATGGCCGCCGGCGCGCTGCTCGTCGCCCTGGCCTGGGCGGTCGTCTCGGTGGTCACCGCCCGCCCGCGGTCCCGGGCGGTGGAGCCGGTCCCGCTGGACGACGTCCCGGCCGGCTGAGGACCGGTCCGGCCGGTCCCGCCGCAGGGGCAGTGAGCCCTTCCCGGGCGATGCCGACCCACGGGTCGGCCAGCGGCGGCCCGTTCGGAACTCAGCCGGCCGGCAGGACGGCGTGCAGGGCGCGCATCGACCGGATCGCCGAGCGGATCTCCTGGAGGTAGCGGCCCGGGGTCAGCGTCGGTTCCGGCACCCCGGCCAGCGCGGCCAGCCCCGGGTCGACGCCGACCGTGTCGATCCCGCAGCCGTACGGCACGGCGAGGGTGCGCAGCGCGTCGCAGTGCTGGAACGGCACGTAGATCTGCGCGGTCACCATCAGCACCGGATCGCCGGCCCGCAGCCGGACGTGCTCGGCCCAGAACCGCTGGGTGTCGGCGGTGTGCGCCCGGCGCCGGTCCGGCTCGCTGGACGGGGCGGCGAGGACGCGGACCGGGGGCCGGCCGGCCGGGCGGTAGGTGCGTGAGGACCACGCCCGGTGCGGGTGGTCCGCCTCCTCGCCGGTCTCCTCGCTCGGCGCGCTCACCCCGAACGCGGCCCGCACGCCCGCGTCGAGGGCGTCCACCTCGGTCACGCAGCCGCGTGTCCCGGCGTCGGCGAGCAGCCGCGACTCGGCCGGGGAGAGCGTCCGGCAGCTGCCCAGCACCGCCACCTCGCCGGAGACCTCCGCGACCGTACGCACCAGATGCGCGGCGTACGCGGTGCGCCGCAGGCAGGCGTGCGCCAGCCCGCCGAGCACCAGCAGGTGGGCGTACCGGGGCAGGGCCGGCGGGACGGCCCGGACCAGACCCAGCGCCGCCGCCGCGTCGAGCACCAGCCGGACCGTGGCCGGGTCGAAGGCCGGCTCGCGGGCCTCGGGGCGTTCCCGCCCCTGGCGGAAGTCCCAGTGCCGGGCGGAGAAGTCGTCCAGCGCGGCCAGCACCGCCGACAGGTCGCCGGCCGGCCACTCGCCGCCGAACCATCCGACCAGGCCGCGCAGCGGTGCGGACTCGACCCAGGCCCGTACCCCCGCCGCGAGCTGCCCGTCGGTCGTTCCCGCCGCGCCGGCCGGCAGCGCCACCTCCCTCGTCCGCACCCGGCGGATGCTACCGCCCGTCGGTAGCCGGACACCGGCCGTTGTGGATCGTGGCCAGCCCGGTCCACCCAGGCCGCCGTCGCCGCTGCTGTCCGGCCGGTCCGGCGGCGGGCGCTGCGGATCGAGTGGCTGACCGATCCGGCGGCCAGCGGAAAGGCGGGCAGGTGGCACGTCCGGCTCCGGAAACCGCATCCGGCGGTTGACGTCATGTCAGGTGGCGACGGGCTGTGCGCTACACAGTGACAGTTGTTCCGGTGTTCCGGGCGATGAGAGCGTGCGAGGACCAACCGCCGCTGAAGGGTGCGACGATGACTGCCGACGACCTGCTGGCCCGGCACCGGGCCGTGCTCCCGTCCTGGATGCCGCTCTACTACGCCGAACCGATCGAGCTGGTCTCCGGCTCCGGCCGCCGGGTGACCGACGCGCAGGGCCGCAGCTACCTGGACTTCTTCGGTGGCGTGCTGACCAACATGATCGGTTACGACATCCCGGAGATCCGGGAGGCGGTCGAGCGGCAGCTGCGGACCGGCATCGTGCACAGCTCCACGCTCTACCTGATCCGGCAGCAGGTGGAGTTGGCCGAGAAGATCGCTCGGGTCTCCGGCATCCCCGACGCGCGGGTCTTCTTCACCAACTCCGGCACCGAGGCGAACGAGGCGGCGCTGCTGGTCGCCACCAACTACCGCCGTTCGCACCAGATCCTGGCGGTGCGCAACAGCTACCACGGCCGGTCGTACGCGGCGATGGGCGTCACCGGCAACCGGAGCTGGTCGGCCAGCGCCCTCAACCCGCTGCAGGTGGCCTGGCTGCACTCCGGCGAGCGGCTGCGCGGCCTGCTGGCCCGGCTCGACGAGTCCGACCGGATCGACGCCGCGGTGGAGGACCTGCGGGAGGTGCTCGCCACCCAGACCTCCGGCGACGTCGCCTGCCTGATCGCCGAGCCGATCCAGGGCGTCGGCGGGTTCGTACACGGCCCGGACGGGCTCTTCGCGGGCTGGAAGAAGGTGCTCGACGAGCACGGCATCCTGCTGATCAGCGACGAGGTGCAGACCGGCTGGGGACGGACGGGCGAGCACTTCTGGGGCTACCAGGCGCACGGCGTCACCCCGGACCTGCTCACCTTCGCCAAGGGCATCGGCAACGGCTTCGCGCTGGCCGGCGTCGTCGGCCGGGCCGAGGTGCTGGAGTCGGTGCCGGCGATCAGCTTCTCCACCTTCGGTGGCAACCCGATCTCCACCGCGGCCGGCAACGCCGTCCTCGACTATCTGCTGGAGCACGACCTGCAGGCCAATGCCGAGCGGGTCGGCGCGATCCTCGGCGACGGCCTGCGCGCCGCGGTGGCCGACCTGGACTGCGTCGCCGAGGTACGCGGCAAGGGCCTCATGCTCGGCATCGAGTTCGTCCGCCCGGGCACCACCGAACCCGACTCGGCGCTCACCACCCGGGTCTTCGAGGCGTGCCGGGCCGGTGGCCTGCTGGTCGGCAAGGGCGGCCTCTACGGCAACGTGGTGCGGATGGGCCCGCCGCTGACGCTGACCGAGGACGAGGCCCGGGAGGGCCTGGCCATCCTGGTCGACGCCATCCGCTCCGGCGCGGACTCGGCGGTGGCGGCGTGAGCACCGCGGACAGCGCGACGGTCGTCGGGCACTTCATCGACGGCAAGCGGGTCGGCGGCGACTCCGAGCGGCGTGGCGACGTCTTCGACCCGGCCACCGGCCGGCGTACCGCGCTGGTCGAGCTGGCCTCCGCCTCGGACGTGGCGGGTGCGGTGGAGTCCGCCGAGCGGGCCGCGCGGGCCTGGCGGGACGCGTCGCTGTCGAAGCGGACGGCCGTGCTGTTCGCCTTCCGGGAGCTGGTCAACGCGCGGCGGGACCGGCTCGCCGAGGCGATCACCGCCGAGCACGGCAAGGTGCTGGCGGACGCCGCCGGCGAGGTGCAGCGCGGCATGGAGGTCATCGAGTACGCCTGCGGCATCCCGTCGGCGCTGCGCGGCGGGTTCAGCGAGAACGTCTCCACCGAGGTCGACTCGTACAGCCTGCGGCAGCCGCTGGGCGTGGTGGCGGTGATCTCGCCGTTCAACTTTCCGGCGATGGTGCCGCTCTGGTTCGTGCCGGTCGCCGTGGCCTGCGGCAACGCCGTGGTGCTCAAGCCCAGCGAGAAGGACCCGAGCGCGGCGCTGCTGCTGGCCGAGTGGTTCGCCGAGGCGGGCCTGCCCGCCGGGGTGCTCAACGTGGTCAACGGCGACAAGGAGGCGGTCGACGCGCTGCTCGACCACCCGGGGGTGAAGGCGGTGTCCTTCGTCGGCTCCACCCCGGTCGCCCGGTACGTGCACCAGCGCGCCTCGATGGCGGGCAAGCGGGTGCAGGCGCTGGGTGGGGCGAAGAACCACATGGTGGTGCTCCCCGACGCCGACCTGGACCTGGCCGCCGACGCGGCGGTCAACGCCGGTTTCGGCTCGGCGGGGGAGCGGTGCATGGCGATCTCCGCGCTGGTGGCGGTGGAGCCGGTCGCCGACGCGCTGGTCGCGAAGATCGCCGAGCGGATGGCCCGGCTGCGTACCGGCGACGGGCGGCGCGGCTGCGACATGGGCCCGCTGGTCACCGCCGCGCACGCCGAACGGGTCCGCTCCTACGTCGAGTCGGGCGTCGCGGCCGGCGCGATCCCGGTGGTGGACGGGCGGCAGGTCACCCCGGACGGGGACGCCGACGGTTTCTGGCTCGGCCCGACCCTCTTCGACCACGTCACCCCGGAGATGTCGATCTACACCGACGAGATCTTCGGCCCGGTGCTGAGCGTGGTCCGGGTCGGCTCGTACGACGAGGCGGTCGAGCTGGTCAACGCCAACCCGTACGGCAACGGCACGGCGATCTTCACCAACGACGGCGGGGCGGCCCGGCGGTACCAGCACGAGGTGGAGGTCGGCATGGTCGGCGTCAACGTGCCGATCCCGGTGCCGATGGCGTACTACTCGTTCGGCGGCTGGAAGGCGTCGCTCTTCGGCGACCTGCACGCGCACGGCGCCGACGGGGTCGCCTTCTACACCCGGGGCAAGGTGGTCACCAGCCGCTGGCTCGACCCGCGTCACGGCGGGGTCAACCTCGGCTTCCCCACCCAGTCCTGAGCAGCCGCAGCACGCCCGCCCCGGCCAGGTACGCCACCAGCGCCGGGGCGGGCAGCCCCAGCGGTTCGGGCGTGGTCTTGCCGGTCATGCTGTTCACCAGCAGCCCGGTGGCCACGCCCGCGTACCCGATCGCCACCAGGGCGGTCCGGACCGGGCCACCGGCGCTCGCCCTGCCGTGCCGGCGGGTGCGGGCCTCGATCGGGCCGAACACGGCGACCAGACCGGCCAGCACCACCGCCAGGGCGAGCAGCCAGGGCACCCGCCACGCCCACCAGGCCGCCGAGCCGACCTGCGGGGTGGGCAGTACGCCCAGGGCGTTCAGCAGGCTGACCAGCAGGACGGCGGCGGTCAGGTGCCAGAGGAAGACGGTCAGCACCACGGCGTTCACCGCGATCACCGCCTGCCAGGGGCCGCTGCGGTGCAGCCACCGCCGGGCGGGGTTCTGCAGCAGCAGGATCAGCCCGAGCTGCGCGGTGGCCGCCGCGAGCAGCGCCACGCTCGGCGGGGCGGTGTTGTTCAGGCGCTCGCCCGGCACGTTCAGCATCGCCACCGGATACGGTCCGACGCGGGTCAACAGCACCAGCGCGACCAGCCCGGTCAGCAGCAGCGCCGCCCCGGCGCGCCGCGAGGTGGGCAGCCGCCGCCGGCGCAGGCCGGGACGGTCCGCGACGCGCTGATCCGGCTCCGCCGGGCTCCGACGCCGGGCGTCGTACCAGGCGAAGCCGAGCTGGTGGATGGCCAGCCAGCCGAAGAGGTAGTTCCCGGTGGCCAGGCCGGCCGGGCCGAGGATCCGGCCCACATCGCCGAGCGCGACCAGCCCGACCAGCACCAGTGGTGCGACCAGTCCGACGCGGCGGTGCAGCGCGTACATGGCCGGGGTCAGCGGGACCATCACCAGGTAGGCGACGAGGAACCAGAGCGGGATGGTGGCGAACCAGACCACCGTGCGGATCTCGGCGGGGTCGGCGCCGCTCAGCCAGGCGATCGCCCCGCCGAGCGCGAGGATCACCAGCAGCGCGGTGGTCGGTCGGATCAGCCGGCTGCTGCGGTCGATCAACCAGCCGGTGGCGTATCGGCCGCGGGACCGCCAGGCGGTCAGCGCGGCGGCGTTGGCGTATCCACCGACCAGGAAGAAGACCGGCATCACCTGGGCCACCCAGGTCACCGGCCAGGCCCAGGGGAGATCGCCCAGCGCGGAGTGCCCGGTGGGCCGGTCGGCGCGGTCGTACCCGATCACGGTGATGGCCCAGTGGCCGAGGACGACCATGGTGATGGCGAGGGCCCGCAGCAGATCGGCGTAGCGCTCCCGCCCGGCCGGCGTGCGCTCGGCGAGCTGCCGCAGGCGGCGCATGGGCTCAGGCTATGCCAGCCGTCGCGGGCGTGCGGTGATAACGGTTCGGTTGTCGGGTCTTGTGGTCCGCGCCCGGCTGTCGTAGAAATTCTTCAGCAAGATCTGAAAAAGTGAAGACAAGCAACACGCACACCCCCGTGCCTCGACGCCGCGGCCGCCGTACCCCCACCCTCGGCGGGCCGCCCCGTACCCGAACCGAGGAGATGCGATGAACAGGCGTGACATCCTGCGGCGTACCGCCGCCGCCGGCCTGCTGGCCACCCCCGCCGCCGGTCTGCTGGCCGGCTGCGCCACCTCCGGCGGCGACGACAAGAAGGACGCCGAGACCTACAAGGGCACCAAGAGCGAGCAGAACCCGCTCGGCGTCAAGGAGGACGCCCCGCTCGAGGTGGTGATCTTCAACGGCGGCTTCGGTGAGGAGTACGCCAAGGCCCACGAGGCCATGTACAAGGAGAAGTACCCCAAGGCCGAGATCAAGCACGCGGCCACTCAGGAGATCAACAAGACCCTGCAGCCGCGCTTCGTCGACGGCAACCCGCCGGACGTGGTGAACAACTCCGGCGCCGGGCAGATCGACTTCAACGGCCTGGTCAGCCAGAACGCCATCGCCGACCTGGGTGAGCTGCTCGACGCGCCGAGCCTCGACATCCCCGGCAAGACGGTGCGCGACACGCTGCTGCCCGGCACCGTCGAGGTCGGCTCGTACGACGGGAAGTTCCTCGTCCTCAACTACACGTACACCGCGTACGGCATCTGGTACTCGACCAAGCTCTTCACCGAGCGTAACTGGCAGTACGCGAAGACCTGGGACGAGCACATCGCGCTCTGCAAGCAGATCAAGGCCGCCGGCATCGCCCCGTGGACGTACGCGGGCAAGCACCCCCGTTACATGAGCTGGCCGGTGATCGCCACGGCGATCAAGTTCGGCGGGCCGTCGGTGGCGCTGGCGATCGACAACCTCGAGCCGAACGCGTGGAAGTCCGACGCGATGAAGGCGGCGGCCGACGCGTGGCACCAGATCGTCAAGGACAAGTACATCCTGGACGGCTCGCCGGGCCTGGACCACATCCAGTCGCAGACGGCCTGGTGCCAGGGCAAGGCCGCCTTCATCTCCTGCGGCTCCTGGCTGGAGAACGAGCAGGCGAAGGTCACCCCGGCCGGCTTCAACATGTCCATCGCGCCCACGCCCAGCCTGGGCAGCGGCGACAAGCTGCCGTTCGAGGCGATCCGGGGCACCGCGGGCGAGCCGTTCATGGTCCCGGCCAAGGCCAAGAACGTCGCCGGCGGCCTGGAGTACATGCGGGTGATGCTCTCCAAGAAGGGCGCCCAGGACTTCACCAAGAAGGTCTCCAGCCTGCCCGTTATCGCCGGCGCCACCGAGGGCGTCGAGCTGCCGTTCGGCCTGAGCACCGTGTCGAAGGCGCTGGACGCGTCCGGCTCCAACGGCTTCAACTGGGTCTACAACAACTACTACCGCAAGCTGGAACGCGAGCTCGTGGACGCCGCCTGTGGCGAGTTCTTCAGCGGGCGGATCGGCCCGGACGAGTTCCTCGACCAGTGCCAGAAGGGCGCCGACTCGATCGCCCAGGACAGCTCGATCAAGAAGTACAAGCGGGCCGCCTAGCCCTCTGGTGGGGGTGGGCGCCCCGCCCGCCCCCACCCCGGCCGGTTGAAGAAGGATCCCCTCGTGCGACATGGCAAGTACCCGCTGATCATCACGTTCCTGCTGCCGCCGCTGGCGCTCTACGTCCTGTTCGTGATCTCGCCGTACCTGCAGGCGTTCCAGATCTCGACGACGAACTGGCTGGGCTACTCGGCCAAGGCGGACCCGGTCGGCCTGGCCAACTTCCGGGCCATGCTGCACGACGATCGGGTGTGGAACGCGATCGGCAACAACGCCATCCTGCTCGCCGTGGTGCCGGTGCTGACCATCGGCCTCGGCCTGTTCTTCGCCACCATGCTGTCGATGGGCGGCCGTGGGGACCGGGCCGGGGTGACCGGGGCGCGCGGCAGCGCCTTCTACCGGCTGGTGTACTTCTTCCCGCAGGTGCTCTCGGTGGTGATCATCGCGCTGCTCTGGCGGGAGATCTACCACCCGAACAACGGCCTGCTCAACGGCGCGCTGAGCGCCGTCGGCCTGCCCACGCCGACCTGGCTCGGTGATCCGCGGACCGCCTTCTGGTGCGTGCTGGCGGTGATGGTGTGGAGCAACGTCGGCTTCTACGTGGTGCTCTTCGGCGCCGCGATGTCCGCCATCCCGCGGGACATCTACGAGGCGGTCCTGCTCGACGGCGCGTCCCGTTGGGTCACGCTGCGCCGGATCACCGTGCCGCTGCTCTGGGACACCGTGCAGGTCGCCTGGATCTACCTGGCCATCGCCGCGCTGGACGGCTTCATCCTCGTCCAGCAGATGACGAACGGCGGGCCGAACTTCTCCTCCGACGTCATCGGGCTGCGGATGTACGAGACCGCGTTCGGCAGCGAGAGCAAGTTCGGGTACGCCTCGGCGATCGGCGTGGTGATGTTCTTCCTGACCCTCACGGTGGCGGTGCTGGCGCTGCGGGCCGCCCGACGCGAGAGGATCGAGTTCTCATGACCACGCTGGACAGGCCCGCCGCGACGGGCGCCGAGCCGGGCCGGGCGCGCCGTGACCGCGGGCCGGCCCGCGAGTTGGGCGTGGTGAACGTCGCGTCGCACGCCTTCCTGCTGGTCTGGGGTGCGCTGACCGTGCTGCCGCTGCTGTGGATGTTCCTCAGTTCGTTCAAGAGCGACGGCGAGATCCTCTCCGACCCGTGGGGCCTGCCCGGCGCGCTGCGACTGGAGAACTGGGCCCGGGCGTGGACCGAGGCGCACATCGGCCAGTACTTCCTCAACAGCGCCATCGTGGTGGCCGGTTCGCTCACGCTGACGATGCTGCTCGGCGCGACCGCGGCGTACGTCTTCGCACGCTACGAGTTCCGCGGCCGTCAGCTGGCCTACTACCTGTTCGTCGGCGGCATGATGTTCCCGGTCTTCCTCGCCCTCGTGCCGCTCTTCTTCGTGGTCCGCAACTCCGGCCTGCTCGGCACCTGGACCGGCCTCATGCTGGTGTACGCGGCGTACTCGCTGCCGTTCACGGTCTTCTTCCTGACCGCGTTCTTCCGCACCCTGCCGACCGCGGTCGCGGAGGCGGCCCTGATCGACGGCTGCGGCCACTTCCGGCTCTTCTTCCGGGTGATGCTTCCGATGGCGCGTCCGGGACTGATCAGTGTGGCGATCTTCAACTTCCTCAGTCACTGGAACCAGTTCATCCTGCCGCAGGTGCTCATGCAGGGCGACGACTCGAAGTACGTCCTGGCCCAGGGCCTCACGGCGCTCGCGGTGAGCCAGGGCTACCAGGGCGACTTCAGCGGCCTGTTCGCCGGCCTGACCATCGCCACGCTGCCGGTGCTGGTGGTCTACGTGGCGTTCCAGCGGCAGATCCAGACCGGCCTCACCGCCGGCCAGCTCAAATGAGGTGGCGGTTGCCACAGGCAACGGGGCAGCGCGGCCGAACGCGGCTCCTCTATCGTGGGCCGGCACATCCATCGAATTGACAGGAATCACATGTTCTTTCTCATCTACGCGCTGCTGCTGCTGCTCGGCGGCATCGCGATGGTCGTCACCGGTCTGGCGATCAAAGAGCAGGGCACTCTCGCCCGAGTCCTGAACGTCGTCGTCGGCGTGGCCTTCTTCTGCTACGGCTTCTACCTGACGTTCCTCTTCGAGGGCGGCGAGTACCGGATCTTCATCTACGTCTTCGTGCTGCCGATCCTGCTGATCATCCGGGCGATCAAGGCGCGCAAGCAGGCCCGGGAGGAGGCGGCGGCGCAGCCGGTCGCCGGGCCGGCCCAGCCGGGCCAGTTCGGCTACGGCCAGCCGGCCCCGCAGGGCCAGCCCGGCTACGGCCAGCAGCCGGGCCAGCCGACCGCCTGACGGGGCGCACGCGGCAGGTGGGCCGGTCGACGGTGGTCGGCCGGCCCACCTTCGATTTGACTGGTAGGAAATCTCCTACCTATCGTGGTGGCATGACCGTGACCCACGTGCAACTCGTCTCCGTACCCGTCAGTGACCAGGACCGGGCCCGCGACTTCTACGTCGACCTGCTCGGCTTCGACCTGGTCTGGGACAACCCGATGGGCCCCGGCGGCCGCTGGGTCCAGGTCGCGCCGAAGGGCGCGGCGACCGCATTGACCCTGGTCACCTGGTTTCCGAGCATGCCGCCCGGGTCGCTGAAGGGGCTGGTGTTGGAGACCGACGACCTCGACGGTGACGTGGCCCGGCTGCGCGAACGGGGCGTGGTCTTCGCCGACGACGGCATCCAGACCGCCCCCTGGGGCCGGTACGTCACCTTCGACGACCCGGACGGCAACGGCATCGTGCTCCAGGCGACCCGTGTCTGAGGGGGACGTCTTCGCGGCGCTGGCCAACCCCACCCGGCGGGAGGTGCTCCGGCTCCTGCTGGAGCGGGGTGAGCAGCCGGTGCAGCAGCTCGCGGACCATTTCGACATGCGCCGACCCAGCCTCTCCGAGCACCTGCGGGTGCTCAAGGATGCCGGGCTGGTGACCGAGCAGCCGGTCGGCCGGCAGCGGTTCTACGCGCTGCGGCCCGAGCCGTTGCGCCAGGTGGCCGACTGGCTCGGCCCGTACGAGCGGTTCTGGCGGGCTCGCCTGGCCGACCTGCGGGAGGTGCTGGACGGGCTGCCCGATGAGTGAGCCGGCAGCCATCGCGGTGGACCAGTTCCTGGCCCACCCGCCGGCCAAGGTCTGGCGAGCGCTGACCGATTCTGATCTGCTTGCTCGCTGGCTGATGCCGAACGACTTCCGCCCCGTACCGGGGCACCGATTCACCTTCCGCACCACCCCGCGCCCAGGACAGGGCTTCGACGGCGTGGTCCACTGCGAGGTGCTGGAGCTGGACGAGCCGCGCCGGTTGCGGTGGGCCTGGCGGGGCGGCCAGCTGGACACCGTGGTCACCTGGACGCTGGTGCCCGAGGGGCGCGGCACCCGACTCTTCCTCGAGCACGCCGGCTTCGATCCGGAGGACCCGGTGCAGCGGCGCACCTTCACCCTGCTCGACGGCGGCTGGCGCAGCCACGTCTGGCGCCGCCTGGAGCAGGCGCTCACCCACCTGGCCTGACCCTGGCGCCGCCACCGCAAGCGATTCATCCGGTTCGCGGGGCGCGGGGCGCGGGGCGCGGGGGTCAGGCGGCCGGCGGGACCAGCACGGCGTGCAGGGCGGCCGGGTCGGTGACCTCGGGCAGGTGGCGGGCGGCGAGCCAGGCGGCCGCCGCGGCCCCGTCCCCGGCGCTGTGCAGCGCCGCGTCCGGCCAGCGGCGGGCCAGCTCGGCGCGGACCGCGTCGGCGAGCGGGGTGTCCCCGGTGAGCAGCCCGCCGCCGAGCACGACCGGATCGGCCACTCCGGCCGGGCGGATCCGGGTGACGCTCTCGGCGAGCAGCGCGGCGGCCTCCCGGATGAGCGCCAGGGCGGCCGGTTCGCCTTCCCGGGCCGCGGTCACCACCAGCGGCGCGAGCCGGGCCAGCTCGACCGGGGGGCGCCGGGTGACCACCTGCACCACCGCCTCGGCCGTCGCCCGCGGACGGGCCGCCACCTCCTCGGAGCCGGTCAGCTCGGCGAGCACCCGACGGGCCAGTTCGCCGGGCGGGTCGGCGCGGTCCAGGTCGGACAGCAGCCGGCGGACCGCCTCCCGGCCCAGCCAGAATCCGGAGCCGGCGTCGCCGAGCAGCCAGCCGTGCCCGTCGGCGGTACGGTCCAGGCGCAGGTCGCGGACCTGGGCGGCGATCGCGCCGGTGCCGGCGATGAGCACGGTGCCGTCCGGGGCCGCGGTGCCCGAGGCGTACGCGACCAGGGCGTCGCCGTGCACCGTGTACGGGCAGCGCAGGCCGGCGTCGGCCCAGGCGCGGTCGAAGGCGGCGCGGCCCTGCGGGTCGGCGAGCAGCCGGCCGGCTCCGGCGAGGCCGATGGTGCCGGCGCGTACCCGGGTCGGGTCGACGTCGGCGAGCGCGGCGCGCAGCGCGGCGAGCAGTTCGACGGCGGCCCGTTCGGCGCCGTGACTGGTCGGGTTGCCGCCACCGGCCCGGCCGACGCCGAGGCGTTCGCCGTCGAGGCTGAGGGCGGCGGCGCGGGTGGACGTACCCCCGACGTCGAGGCCGACCACGACGTTGTCGGACATCCGGTGGGCCTCTCTGTGCTCGGGCCTGGTGGCCCTTCATGCTGGCTGGCCCGGCGGGTCGAAGCAAGATCCACGGGCCGGCGGCCGGCTGTGCGCCAGGTAACAGTTTGAAAACTTCGCCCACGGTCTTGACACGGAGGGCCATTCAGTAAGAACTTTTACCACTAACAGTTAACACTCTTTTCCGAAAGGCCTCCCATGGTTGATCACGAGGTGGACACCTCCGCGGGGACCGCGGTGGTCGACGCCGAAGCGGTCGACCGGCGGGGTGCGGCGGTCTCCTCCGACGGCGTGCTGGCCAGGGTCCGGGCCGGGGCGGGGGAGCTGACGGGGGCGCTGCGCCGGGTCGCCGAGCACGTGCTCAGCGACCCGGAGGCGGCGGCCCGGGCCACCATCGTGGAGCTGGCCGAGCGCAGCGGCACCTCACCGGCGACCATCACCCGGTTCTGCCGGGCGATGGGCTTCGAGGGCTACGCCGACCTGCGGCTGGGGATCGCGGCGGAGACCGGCCGGGCCCGCTCCGCCGGCTGGACCGTCGACATCGGCCGGGAGATCCAGCCCAGCGATCCGCTGTCCCGGGTCCTCGACCAGATCATGGCCGCCGACACCCGGGCCATGCACGACACCGCCGCGCTGCTCGATCTCGCGGAGGTGGAGCGGGCCGCGGTGGCCATCGCCGGCGCGAGCCGGGTGAACATCTTCGGCGCCAGCGGCAGCGCTCTGGTCGGCGAGGAGATGCAGTTCAGCCTGCACCGCATCGGGGTGGCCGCCTGGGCCTGGAGCGACGTGCACGAAGGGCTGGCGAGCGCCGCGCTGCTCGGCACCGGCGACGTGGCGCTCGGCATCTCGCACACCGGGCAGACCCGGGAGACCATCGAGCTGCTCGCCGAGGCGGGCAGCCGGGGAGCCACCACCGTCGCGCTGACCGGTTTCCCCCGCTCGCCGCTGGCCGAGCTGGCCGACATCGTGCTGGTCACCGCCAGCCAGGCCACCACCTTCCGGCCCGACGCGCTCTCCGCCCGGCACCCGCAGCTCGTCGTGCTCGACCTGCTCTACATCGCGGTGGCGCAGCGTACCCACGACCGTGCCCACGCGGCCTTCCGGCGTACCGCCCAGGCCGTCGACGGGCACAAGGCCGCGAAGGGGGCCGCGCCATGATCAGTGCCCGACGGTACGCGGAGGCGGTCCGGCCGGTGCTCGACCGGGTGGTCGACACCCAGACCGACGCGGTCGACCGGGCGGCCGACCTGATCGCCGCCGGGCTGCGCGCCGGCGGGGTGCTCCAGGCCTTCGGCGCCGGCCACTCGGCGGCGTTCGCGGCCGAGCTGGTGGCTCGGGCCGGCGGCCTGGTCCCCACCAACCGACTCTCCCTGCACGATCTCGTGCTGCACGGCGACGCGCCCCGCGACGTGCTCGCCGACCCGAAGCTGGAACGCGACCCGGCGGTGGCGCAGCAGCTCTACGCCCTCGCGGCACCGCAGCCCGAGGACGTGTTCGTGGTCGCCTCCCAGTCCGGCATCAACGGCTCGGTGGTCGAGTTGGCGGCGCTGGTCCGGGAACACGGCCACCCGCTGATCGCGGTCACCTCGGTCGAGCACACCGCCCGGGTCGCCCCTCGGCACCCGTCCGGGCACCGGCTCGCCGACCTCGCCGACGTCGTGCTGGACAACGGCGCGCCGTACGGCGACGCACTGCTGCCGCTCGAGGGCGGCGGCGCGGTCTGTGCGGTTTCGTCGGTCACCGCGGCGCTGCTGGCGCAGCTGCTGACCGCCGAGGTCGTACGACGGTTCCACCAGGCCGGGGAGGTACCCCCTATCTACCTCTCCGCCAACGTCCCCGGTGGGGACGAGCACAACCTCGCCCTCGAGTCGCGGTACGCCGGGCGCCTCCGGCGCACCGCCTGACCCGACACCACAAGGAGAGACGAAGATGTCGGTTACTCCCGAGAACCTCGGCGATCTCAGCCGCCGGACCCTGCTGCGGCGGGCCGCCGCGGCCGGCCTGCTCGCCACCCCGGCGATGGGCCTGCTCAGCGCCTGCGCCGGCAGCGAGCCGGGCAAGTCCGACGACTCCGGCGGCGCGAAGAGCAAGGACAACCCGTTCGGTGTCAAGGACGGCAGCGCGGTCAAGGTGGTCATCTTCAACGGTGGCCTCGGTGACCAGTGGGCGAAGGAGGACAAGGTCGTCTTCAACGCCAAGCACCCGAACATCACGGTCAACATGAGCTCCACCCAGAAGATCAAGACCGAAGAGCAGCCGAAGATGGCGACGCAGCCGAGCGACCTGGTCATGAACTCGGGTGCGGACATGATGGACCGCAGCACGCTGATCAACGAGGGCGCCATCGAGCCGCTCGACGACCTGCTCACCGCCCCCGCCTGGGACGGCGAGGGCACGGTGGCCGACACGCTGCTGCCCGGCACGGTCAACGACGGCAGCCAGAACGGAAAGTTCTACGTCGTGAACGTGGCGTTCACGGTCTGGGGCAACTGGTACAACGCCGCGCTGTTCAAGAAGGAGGGTTGGCAGGCGCCGACGACCTGGGAGGAGTTCTTCGCGCTCGCCCCCAAGATCAAGGCGAAGGGCATGGCGCCGTACGTCCACGACGCGGTCCACGGCTACTACCCCCGCTGGGCGCTCATGGCGAGCATCTGGAAGACCGCGGGCAAGCAGGTCATCATCGACATCGACAACCTCAAGGACAACGCCTGGAAGGCCGACGGGGTGCTCAAGGCGCTGGAGCCGTGGGAGAAGCTGGTCAAGGACAAGCTGCTCCTGCCGGGCAAGCTCGACCACACCCAGTCGCAGCAGGCGTGGCTCGACGGCAAGGCGGCGTTCATCCAGGTCGGCACCTGGCTGAAGAACGAGATGGCGGCGACCATCCCGCCGGGGTTCGAGATGACCCTCTCCGACTACTGGTCCAACTCGGACGACAAGGCACCGAAGGACGTCTTCGCCGCCTCCGGCGAGGGCTTCGTCGTGCCGAGCAAGGCCCCCAACAAGGCGGCCGCCAAGGAGTTCCTGCGGGCGATCCTGTCGAAGGAGGGCTCGGCCAAGTTCGCCGAGCTGACAAAGTCGCTGGCCTCCACCAAGGGCTCCGGCGACAACGTGCAGGACTCGGCGCTCTCCAGCGCCAACGAGCTGATGAAGAACGGCGGCAGCGAGCTCATCTCGGTCAAGTTCCAGGACTTCTACGCCGACCTGGACAAGGAGAGCCAGAACCTGTCCGAGGAGCTGATGGCCGGCCGCCTCACCGCTCAGCAGTTCGTCGACAAGATGCAGGCGGCCGCCGACAAGGTCGCCAAGGACTCGTCGATCAAGAAGCAGACCCGCACCGCCTGATCCGATCGAGAGAGTGGTTCTCATGCGGCACGGAGTCGCACGTTTCGTCACGGGCTTCCTGGCCCTGCCCGTCGCGCTGTACCTGTTCTACGTGGTGTGGCCGTTCGCGCAGGCGGCGGGATACTCGCTGACCGACTGGGGTGGGTACTCGGATTCCCAGCGCTTCGTCGGGCTGGAGAACTACGTCCGGCTGTTCTCCGACGAGCTGATCAGGAAGGCGTTCTGGCACAACGTCTTCTTCCTGGTCACCGTGCCGCTGTTCACCATCGCGCTGGCCCTGTTCCTCGCGTTCCTGCTCAACGTGGGCGGACGCGAGGACAGGGCCGGCATCCGCGGGGTGTTCGGCTCCTCGGTGTACAAAATCATCTTCTTCTTCCCGCAGGTGCTGTCGCTGGTGGTCATCGCCGTGATGTGGCAGCAGATCTACCGGACCGACGGCCAGGGTCTGATCAACGGGATGCTGATCAAGATCGGGCTGGTCGACCCGGACAATCCGATTGCGTTCACCGCCGATCCGGAGCCCTTCCTCGGCGTACCGGCGGTGCTGTGGTGGCTGCTGCTCATCGCGGTGTGGAGCGGGGCCGGCTTCTACATGGTGCTCTTCTCCGCGGCGATGCAGTCGATCCCGAAGGACATCTACGAGGCGGCCATCCTCGACGGGGCGAGCAGGTTGCACACCTTCTTCCGGATCACCCTGCCGCTGCTGCGGGACACCATCTCGGTCGCCTGGGTCTACCTGGGCTTCATCGCGCTGGACATGTACGCCCTGGTCTTCGTCATGACGCCGAGCCAGGGCGGCCCGAACCACGCCAGCGAGATCTTCGCGTCGGTGCTCAACTTCACCGCGTTCCAGAAGGGCCAGTTCGGCTACGCCTGCGCGATGGGTGTCGCGCTGGCCGTCTTCACGATTCTGCTCGCCGCGCTGCAGCTGAGGATCACCCGTCGTGAACGTATCGAGTTCTGAAGGAGGCGCGACGATGAGCACGGCGACGCACGGCCTCAGCCAGGCCGACCAGGCCCGGCCGTCCCGCCCGGCACCCGTACGGCGGGGGGAGGCCCACCGCGCCGGGGTGGGCGCCAAGATCTTCAACGGCTTCTCCCACCTGTTCCTGGTGGTCTGGGCCCTGATGGTGATCTACCCGCTGCTGTGGGTGGTGATGTCGGCCCTCAAGGGCGACTCGGAGGTCATCCGCGAGCCGCTCTCCCTGATCCCGAGCGAGCTGCACTGGGACAACTTCGCCCGCGCGTGGACCGACGGGCACCTCGGGTCGTTCTTCCTCAACGCGGTGCTGGTGCTGGCCGGCAGCGTCACCCTGACCATGCTGCTCGGCTCGATGGCCGCCTACGCACTGGCCCGCTACGAGTTCCCCGGGAACCGGCTGATCTACTACATGTTCCTCTCCGGCCTCACCCTGCCGATCTACCTGGCCGCGGTGCCGCTGTTCAAGGGCGTCTACAACCTGGGGATCAGCTTCCCGCTGCTCGGCCCGAACAAGCACCTCATGCTGATCCTGGTCTACGTGGCCTGGTCGCTGGCCTTCACGGTCTTCTTCATGCACTCGTTCTTCCGGACGCTGCCCGACTCGATCGCCGAGGCGGCCATGGTCGACGGGGCCTCGCACACCCGGACCTTCTTCAGCGTGATGCTGCCGATGGCCAAGCCCGGCCTGATCAGCATCGGCATCTTCAACGTGCTCGGCCAGTGGAACCAGTGGTACCTGCCGACCCTGCTCATGCAGTCGCTCAGCGGCGAGCCGAAGAACCAGGTGATCTCCCAGGGGCTGATCGAGCTGTCGGTCAATCAGGGCTACAAGTCCGACTGGTCCGGTCTGTTCGCCGGCGTCACCATGGCCATGCTGCCGGTACTGATCGTGTACATCGTCTTCCAACGCCAGGTCCAGTCCGGCCTCACCGCCGGAGTCGGCAAGTAACCCCCGCCGCCGGCTCCGCGGTTAGGAAGGGCCCCTTCTTATGCATTAGGCGTTAACAAGGGGCCCCTCCTTCCGTCGGGAGTGTCGGAGGGGCGAGGCAGAATCGCGTTCGTGCTGGTGGCGGTGGTGTCGGACGAGCGGGGCGGGGGCGTGCTGCAAACCCTCGACCCGGCCGGCCGGCCCGCCGGCCCGCCCGAGCCGGTCGCCGACCTGGCCGCCGCGGTGGCCGCCCGGGAGGCCGCCGAGCACCCCCGCTGGGTCTGGGCCACCGGCGCTCCGCTCTACCCGGCGCTGCTGCGCGCCGGCGTACGGCTCGACCGCTGCCACGACGTCGAGCTCACCGAGGCGCTGCTACTGGGGTACGCGGGCCGCTGGGGCGAGCCCCGCTCGCTCGCCGCCGCCTGGGCCCGGCTGACCGGCGCGCCGGTGCCGCCGGACCCGGCACCCCGCCCGCCGGAGCCGCCCGGCCACGGCCAGGGCGCGCTCTTCGACGCGCCGTCCGGCCCGCCCGGTCCGGGCATCGAGGCGTTGACCCAGGTGTACGCGGACCAGCTCACCCGGATCGCGGTGACCGCCCACCCCGGCCGGTTCCGGCTGCTGGTCGCCGCCGAGTCGGCCGGCGCACTGATCGCCGCCGAGATGGGCGCGGCGGGCCTGCCGTGGCGGGCCGACGTGCACGACGAGATCCTCGCCGAGCTGCTCGGTGAGGCGTCCCCGCTCGGCGGGCCGCCGCGCCGGCTGGCCGAGTTGGCCGCCCGGATCGCCGAGGCGTTCGGCGTACGCCAGTTGCACGCCGACTCTCCGGCCGAGCTGCTGAAGGCGTTCGCCCGGGCCGGCGTGGAGTTGCCGAACACCCGGGCCTGGGCGCTGCGCGGGGTGGAGCATCCCGCGGTGCCGCTGGTCCTGGAATACAAGGAGCTCTACCGGATCTGGACGGCGCACGGCTGGGCCTGGCGGGACGCCTGGGTCTCCGGCGGCCGGTTCCATCCGGAGTACGTGCCGGGTGGGGTGGTCTCCGGCCGCTGGGCCACCCGCGGCGGCGGGGCGCTGCAGATCCCGAAGGTGATCCGGCGGGCGGTGGTGGCCGATCCCGGCTGGACGTTCGTGGTGGCCGACGCGGGGCAGCTCGAACCGCGGGTGCTCGCCGCGGTCTCCGGGGACGAGCGGCTGGCCGCCGCCGGCGGCAGCGGCGACCTGTACGCCGCGCTGGCGCGGGACGCCTTCGGTGGTGACCGGGCCCGCGCCAAGGTGGCCCTGCTCGGTGCGATGTACGGGCAGACCGGCGGCGCGGCGGTGCCCGCCCTCGCCGTGCTCAAGCGGAACTACCCGACGGCGTTCGGGTACGTGGAGGCGGCGGCCCGCACCGGTGAGGCGGGCGGGCTGGTGCGGTCGTGGCTGGGGCGGACCTGCCCGCCGGGGTCGGTGGGCCTCGGCGGTGGGGAGGAGGCGGATCCGGACGCCGGGGCGGATCCGCAGAGCCCACGGGTCCGGGCGGCCCGCTCCCGCGGCCGGTTCACCCGCAACTTCGTCATCCAGGCCACCGCCGCCGAGTGGGCCTCCACGCTGTTGGCCACGCTCCGGCCGGCTCTCGCGGGCACCGGGGCCGAGCTGGTCTTCTTCCAGCACGACGAGGTGATCGCGCACTGCCCGGCCGAGCGGGCCGAGGCCGTCGTGGCGGCGGTGACCGCCGCGGGCGCCCAGGCCACCCGGCTGCTCTTCGGCGACACCCCGGTCCGCTTCCCGCTCGACCTGTCCACCGTCGACTGCTACGCCGACGCGGCATAGTCCCACAAATTCCCGTTTTGCCCCGCTACCCGTTCGTGGGGGCGCTCGTTGGTCCGGTGTGCGTACGACGGGACGGACCGGATGCTGCAGCGCCGGCCCGTCCCCCTGGCCGAGGGGGCTCAGCTGAACCGGATCGCAGGAATGATCATCGCCGCTGGTGGGGGCCGCCGCATCGGCGGACCTGAGGCGTTGCTGCACCAGGGGGAGAAGCCTCTGATCAGCCGGATGATCGACACGATGGGCGAGGCGGGCTGCGAGCAGGTCGTGGTCGTGCTGGGCGCGGCGGCCGACCAGGTTCGGGAGACAACGAACCTGGCCGGGGCCACCGTGGTGGTCAACCGGGCGTGGGGGACCGGGGTGGGCTCGTCGATCCGGGCCGGTCTGGCCGCGTTGACCGACGAGGGGATCGAGGCGGTCGTCGTGGTGCCCGTCGACATGCCCGGGCTCACCGCCGCCGCGATCCGGCGGGTGGCCGCCCTGCCGTACCCGGACGTGCTGGTCTGCGCCACCTACGACGGGCTGCGCGGCTACCCGATGCTCTTCGGCCGCCGGCACTGGTCGGGTATCGCCACCCTGGCCAGCGCGGACGTCGGCGCCCGGCCGTACCTGCTGGCGCACAAGGACCAGATCGTCGACATCGCCTGCGACGCGGTTGCCGACGGCAGCCGGATCGACAGCCCCGAGCTGATGGCCCTCTACGGCCTCTCCATTCCGGAGCAGCGGGTCGGCGTCTGAGGCTGGGGACCTGAGTATCCGTACGGATGCGACGGACCGGGCAGCGGCAATACTCATTCCCATGCGTCGACTCGCCACCGCCCTGCTGTGCCTGGCCGCGCTCGTCGGCTGCGCCGTGCCGGGCACCGCGCCCAGTTCCAGCGAGGACACCGGCTGGGGGACCTTCCAGGCCGATGTCACCGCCGTACGGCTCAGCGACGATCCGCGCTCGCTCGTGCTGACCGTGGCGCTGCTCGGTGACGCCGAGGGTTGCTCCCGCGATCCGCGCGTCGAGTACTTCGTCGAGGAGAGCAACCGCATCTACGCCAACGTGGTGCAGGACTCGCGCCTGTCGGGGGTGGTCGGCGCCTGCCCCACCCACACGCCCGGCGAGGTGACACTGACCGCGCCCGGGCCGATCGACGGCCGGCTCGTCGTGCTCAACCAGGAGCCGTGGAAACGCGACGGCGCGGGCTACCGGCGCTGCGACCCGACGTTCGGCTGCGACCCGATGCCGGCGGACCACTGTGCCCGTGCCTGGATCGACGTCGCGGTGCGGGGCATGGACGTGTCCCGGCACTCCGTCGGCTCGCCGGAGGGCTGCGACGGCACCTGGCTGGTCATGACGGTGCCGTTCGATCCGATGCCGTGCGGCGTCGAGGCGCGGCCCGGCTGCACCCCGTCGGTCAACGTGCGCCGCTACTTCCTCCGGTGGTCCGGTGAGCAGGGGTGGGCCACGATCGCCGGCTCGACGGAGGCCGGCTGCGGGAAGGTCCTCACCGTGGAGCCGGCCTTCCCGAGGAAGCTCTGCGCCGACCTGCCCAGGCCGTGATGCCAGGCCGTGACCGCCGGCCCGCTCCGCGTTCTTCTCGCTGGGTTGTCTACGGTAGCGTCCCGTGCGCTCGAGGATCATCCGTCGATGTCGCCGGAGATCGCGTATCACCCCGAGAAGGGGCGGGCGGATGTCACGCCAGGTCCAGGAAGGATGACTTTCCACCCGGCAACTGGCATCCTGGAGTCCCGACGGCTGCTTCGAAAGGGGCGCGGTGGCCAGGGGTCGTACGATCAATGACTGGTACCTCGGTCGCGGCTCCTCCTCTCTGGATGACGGGACCGACGAGGACGTTCCCGATCGCGGGCCCGACGCGTGGCTGAATCGGGCCGTGGCCGGACCCGACCGTTCTGCGGTACCGCCGGTCATCAAATCCAAGCCTCCCGCACGGCGACGAGGCAAGGCGGAGGCGCCCCCGGCGTCGTCAGCCATTCGTCACGCACCGAAGCCATCGGTCCGTGAGCTCGAGAGCGAGATTGCCGCCATTCTGCATTCGCGGACGCAGGGATCCGTGCAGAAGATCCTTCACCGCAAGGGCGACGGCTGGGCTCGACTGACGCCAAAGGAGATTTCCCTCGCGGTACGCCGGGTGCAGTCCCAGCTCCGGCGCGTGCCGAAGCCCCGCAAGGAGGTAGTGGCTGCTGCGGCACCCAGACCTGTCGAGGTACGCCCTCCCATCGAGGAAATCCGCCGAGCGGTTCTTGATATTCATGTCCGTCGACCCTTGTGGGCCACCTGGGAGATCTCGCGTCACCTCCGTGACCTGGGCTGGTCGAACGTGTCGACCGACCTGGTGAGAAGCATTCTGCCGCCGCCCGGTATGCGCATACCAGGTACCGAGAGCCCGGCTGTCAAGCGGCGCCGGGCCAGGACCAAGAAAGAGTGGATCGGTCCGAAAACCCGGAGAGCACTACAGCAAGCGGCTTCGGACCGTAAGGCCAAAGCCGACGCGGCTCCGCCACCCGTGAAGCACCAAGCACCACCCGAGATCGCCGCACGAGCGGCGGAGTTCTGTCCCTCGTGCGGCGTGCGGATCTCGGTGCTCGGGTCGTGCCGCTGCTCGTGAATGTCGTTCTGCTGTGAACATCCCACCACCACCGCCGGCATCGCCCGTGCACCCCTCGAACGTTGGCAGCTGAGCAAGTCGACACGCCGGGGCGAGAACAGCTGAGCTGCCACGGATCACCGTCCCGTTGCCTGCAGGCCGAGGCGGGCGGCCAGGCCGTCCACCAGCGCCGCCAGGGCGGACGGCGCGGGTCGCCGGGTGACCAGGAAGAGGGTGAAGCGACCCGGTACCGGCGCTGCCGAGATCTGCTCGTCCGGGGCCGCGTAGGCGAGGGCGAGCCCGCGCGGCAGGACGACTGGGCAGCCGAGCAGCCGGCCCATCCGTAGCGCGGTCTCGCCCGTGGCCGCCGGCCTGCCTCCTCGCTCGTGCTGATCGCCGCGCTGGCCGCCCTCGGCGGGTTCGCCATGCCGCTCGGCATCGCCGCCCTCAACCGCCTGATCACCACCCGCACCGCAGGGGCGGAACGGCGTGCCGCCTTCGCCGCGGAGAGCCTCGTGCACGACGGGGCCGTCTCGGTCGGGCTGCTCGCCGGCGGGGCCGTCATCGGCCTGGCCGGCGCCGGTCCCACGCTCGTCGTCGCGGGTGCCGCCCAGGTCGCCGTCGGACTCCTCGCCGGTCCCTGGCTGCTTCCGGTCGCCTCCGGTCGACCAACCGGCCGCGCATCGAGACCGGAAGCGGCTGGGCCGTCGAAGATGGAGGCATGCGAGCCGCGTACATCGAGCACACCGGGTCCGCCGCCGACATCCGGTACGGCGGCCTGCCGGCACCTCGACCGGGTCCCACCGACGTCCTGGTCGACGTCATCGCCACCACCGTGAACCACGTCGACACGTTCGTGCGCTCCGGGGCGTTCCCCACGCCGCTGCCGTTCCCGTTCGTGGTCGGCCGCGATCTGGTCGGCCGGGTCGCCGAAGCGGGTCCCGGTGCCGCCGGCTTTCGCTCCGGCGACCTGGTGTGGTGCAACAGCCTGGGCTACGACGGCCGGCAGGGCGCCGCCGCCGAGCAGGCCGTCGTGCCGGTGGACCGGCTCTACCGGCTACCGGCCGAGGTCGAGCCGGAGACCGCGGTGACCGTGCTGCACCCGGCGGCGACGGCCTACCTGGCCCTGTTCGTCCACGGTCGGCTGCGGCTGGGAGAGACCGTGGTGGTGGCGGGCGGTGCCGGCAACGTCGGCGCGGCGCTCGTGGCGTTCGCCGCGGCGGCCGGCGCCCGCGTCGTGGCCACCGCGTCGGCCGGCGACGCCGAGTTCTGCCGGCGGACCGGGGCCGCCGAGGTGCTCGACCATCGGGACCCCGACCTGATCGACCGGCTGAGGTCGGCCTGCCCGGACGGCATCGCCGTGTACCTCGACACGGCGGGACGCAACGAGCTCGAGCCGGTCATCGATCTGCTGGCGCGTCGCGGGCGGATCGTGTTGCTCGCCGGCGCCGGTGCCCGGCCGGTGCTGCCGGTCGGGCCGCTCTACGTGAACGACCGCACTGTGACCGGCTTTGTCATCTCCCACGCCACCACCGCGGAACTGGCGGAGGCCGCCGGCGCGGTGAACCGGATGCTCGCCGCCGGACGCCTGGCCCCGCGCGAGGTCGTGCCGCTGGCGCTGGCACAGGTCGCCGAGGCGCACCGCATGATCGAGCAGGGCGAGCTTCGGGGACGGCGTGCCGTGATCACCCCATAGCGGCGGGATCAGCTGGCCACGGACGTTTACCCGGCCAGCGTGCCGGCGGTTGCCGGCGTGGCCGGGTTCGCCGTGCTCCCGCCGGTCGTCGGGTACACGCTCACCGCCCGGGGCGTCGGGTTCGCCGCCCGGCTGCTGGCCGGCCGAGCGGCCAAGACCATCCGTGTGGGTCGGTTGGGCCTGCCCATCGCTGACAAACCGTGACTCGCGTACGGCGAGTCAGCACTGTCTGTCAGATCCCCTCCACGATCCCGGGAGGCAGCAGGGATGACTTTGCTCTGCAGCCATCCACGCAGCGGTTACTCCGCGTCGACCGATGCGTCGGTGGCTGCAGAGCAAAGGGGGGTGGGGGAGAGGGGCGGCGGATCGGGCGGTGTGGGCAACATCGATGGTCAGCGAGCCGGTGATGTCGACGGCCCCTCGCGAGATGAGTCGAGCCGGGTCACGCGGAGTGAAGGTGCCCCAGTGGGCTGTCGGGCTGGATCGCTAGTTACCTACTGTGATGGTCGGTCGGGTGCCCGGCACCCGACGGGGCGGTTCAGGACAGGTGGAACAGCTTCGCCGCGTTGCCCCAGCACACGGCCCGCAGCCAGTCGTCGCCGAGGTCGAGCCGGGCCAGCCCGGTGAGCTGCTCCGCGTACGGGTGGGGGATGTTCGGGAAGTCGCTGCCGAGCAGCACCTTGCCGGCCAGTCCCAGCTCGCGCAACCGGGGCAGTTCGGCCGCCGGGAACGGGTCGAACCGGTCGAAGAACGAGGTGAAGGCCATGGTGGTGTCCAGCCGGACCCGCTCGTGGCGCTCGGCCAGCTCGAGGAACGCCGCATAGTCGGGGGCGCCCAGGTGCGCAACGATCGCGTTCAGCCGGGGGTGCCGGGCCAGCAGCGCGGCGAACGGCGCCGGCCCGGTGTGGACAGTGCCGGCCGGCGCGTGGCCGGCATGCACCACCACCGGCACACCCGCGTCGGCCAGCAGCCCCCAGACCTCGCCCAGCAGCGGATCGGTGGGTGGGAAGCCGCCCACCTGGATGTGCACCTTGAACACCCGCGCCCCGGCGTGCAGGGCCTCGCCGACGTACCGGACGGCCCCGGGCTCCGGGAAGAACGTCGCCGAGGGGAGACAGCCGGGGGTGCGCGCGGCGAAATCCAGCGTCCACTGGTTCAGCGACTCGGCCATCCCGGGCCGGTGCGGGTACGCCAACGCGCTGAACGCGCGGACCCCGAGCCGGCGCAGGTGGGCCACCCGCTGCGCGTCGTCCCACCGGTACCGGATCGGCCACTCTGTGCCGACCAGTGGGCCGGCCGCGTCGAAGTACGCCCACACCCGTCGCAGCAGCCGGGGCGGCAGGAAATGGGTGTGCACGTCGGCCAGCCCGGGCAGCCCCAGCCGCCGCCAGAAGCCGGGCACCGCCTCGTCCTCGGCCGGCGACAGTGCCCAACCGGCCGACGCATCGGATGGGGCCGTCACACCCCGTTGTTGAACCGCTGAAGCACCGACGGCGCGACCAGCCCCACCGCGGCGAGCACCGCGAGGACGGTCATCGCCGTGCGCAGCACGACCGTCTCGGCCTTGCTGCCGGTGCGCAGCGCGATGCTGTTGGGCACTCCGATCATCGTCCACATCCGCCGTTTGATCGGGATCGGCCAGAGGATCGGCACCCCCGCCCGGGTGATCATGTCGCCGAGGACGTGGACGATGCAGCCCACCCCGACGGCGGTGCCGATGAGCGGGTAGCCCCGGTCGCCGGGGAGGTTGGCGAAGGTGAACCAGGCGGCGGCCGCCGAGACGAGGGTGACCACCACCCAGCCGGCCCGCTCGGCCCACTTGTCGAAGAGCCCGCGCAGCGCCAGCCCGATCATGAAGAAGAGGATGCTGACCACGGCCCACTTGCCGTAGTGGGCGCAGAGGGCGGTGGTGCCCCAGCCGACCAGGGCCGCGAACGGGACGGTGTGGGTCAGCGTCCGGTGCCCGTTGTTGCGGCGCGGGTCCTTGCTCAGCTTGGTGGCGTAGTAGACGCCGAGTGAGACCTTCTCCATCACCTCGGCGAGGAAGAGGCTGACCACGCCGAAGGTGCGCGCGACGGTGGCGCCGCCCTGGTTGCGGGTCACCTTGCCGGAGAGGTCGAGGTCGGGGAAGAGCGCCCCGCCCGCGCAGACCGCGGTGCCCACCGCCAGCGCCAGCGGCGTCTGATGGTAGTCGGCGAACTGGTCCAACGCCCAGGAGCCGGTCAGCCACACCGCCGCGCCGGACAGCGCGTGGGACGGTCCCATCATCTCGACTCGCCCTCCCCAGAGATCTTGATCGACAAACTACGTCACTCTAGTCAGGCCGTCGGGTCGAGGGGATCACCCGGACGGTCCACTGGGGAGACAGCCGGAATCGGGCCGCCTGACCACCGGGCGGCCCCGGGCCTCAGCTCGCGGCGCCGGTGAGCAGGTTTCCGTCGGGGATGGTGATGGCGGCCCGGCCATCGGCCAGCTGGGCGGCGGCCCGGCGGGCCTGGAAGGCGCCGTGTTCCCGGCGGGCGCGGGCGTAGCTGCCGGCGGTGCGGGCGGCGACGGTGGCCCAGCCGTACCGCCGGGTGACCATGGTGCGGGCGCGGCGAGCGACCCGGCGGGCGAAGACCTCGTCGCCGAGGAGTTGGTCCACCGCGCCGGCCAGGGCGTCCGGGTCGCTGTGCGGAAAGGTCACCCCGGTGATCCCGGGCTCGACGATCTCGGCGAGCCCGCCGGTGTGTGCCACGGCGAGCGGCGCCCCGGCGGCCGCCGCCTCCAGGGCGATCATGCCGAACGGTTCGTAGAGGCTGGGGACGACGGTCGCGTCGGTCGCGGCGAGGACCGCCGGCAGTTGCGTGGCGTCCATGAAGCCGGCGAACCGGACGGTGTCGCCGAGGTGCAGCCGCCGGGCCTGGTCGACCAGTTCCTCCTGGTACGGCCCGTCCCCGGCGATCACCACGCGCAGTCCGGGGTGCCGGTCCCGCAGGTACGGCACGGCGTGCACCAGGTGCTGCACACCCTTCTCGTAGACCAGCCGACCCGCGTACCCGACGAGGGGGCCGTCCCCGGCGAAGCGGGCGCGGGCGGCGGCGACCGCGCGGGGGCGGGGCTGCCAGGCCCGGTCGTCCACCCCGTTGGGAACCACGTCGACGCGTGCGGTGGGCACGTCGAACAGCCGGGCCACCTGCTCGCGCATGTAGCCGGAGCAGGCGATCACCCGGGTGGAGGCGTTGCTGAGCCAGTGTTCGACGCCGTGGATGGTGCGGTTCATCTCCGCGGGCAGCCAGCCCTGGTGCCGGCCGGCCTCGGTGGCGTGGATGGTGGTGACCAGTGGCCGGGCGAGGTGCTCGGCCAGGGTGACCGCGGTGTGCGCGACCAGCCAGTCGTGGGCGTGGATCACGTCGTACCCGGCGGCCTCGGCGGCCCGCAGCGCGGCCCGGGTGAGGGTGTGGTTGAACGCCATCGTCCAGGCCAGCAGGGAGTCCGTGGTGAGGGGGAAGCGCACCGGGTCCTCGGCGGCCCGCAGGATCCGTACCCCGTCGGCGTACTCCTCCAGGGGCGCCCCCTCGGCGTGCCGGGTGACGACGGTGACCTCGTGGCCGGCGGCGGCCAGGGCGACGGAGAGGGCGTGCACGTGGCGGCCGAGGCCACCGACGAGCACGGGCGGGTATTCCCAGGAGAGCATCAGCACCCGCTGGTGCCGGGCGGGCTGGATGTCGATCACGTCGGCGTCGGCTGACATGCGGCCCCCTCTGAGTTGTGGCTCCCGTCCCCAGGCGGGGACCGGCACCGCGCCGGGTGCCGGTCGTCGCGCCGGGATCGCTGCCCATCCTGCCGAGTGGTCGATAACCAGCGGAGACGTGGTGATTGCCGGGGTGTAACAGCCGCCCGTCAGCGGGCCCGGCGTACGCGCAGCAGCTCGGCGACCGACCACGCCTGGAAGGGGCAGCCGGTGGCGGCGTGCGGGGCGAGGCCGTCGGCCGTCTCGCTCACCGAACCCAGGCCGAACTCCACCAGATGCGCCTCAAGCCCCACCAACAGGTCATCGGTGGGCAACCCGGCCCGGCGGTACGCGTCGACGAACGGCCCGATCAGCCACGGCCAGACGGTGCCCTGGTGGTAGGCGGCGTCCCGCTCGGCCGGCCCGCCCCGGTGCCGGCCCACGAAGCCGGGGCAGTCCGGGGCGAGGCTGCGCGGCCCGAGCGGGGTCAACAGGCCCTCGGCGACCCGGCGCAGCGCCACCTCGTCCGGTTCCAGCGGGGCGTACGGCAGCGACCAGGCGAGCAGCTGGTTGGGGCGGAGCAGGTCGTCGTCGTGCCGCGGGGTGCCACCGAGGGGGTACGCCGGGGCGGGCGCGTCCACCACGTCGTGCAGCCACCCCGCCGGCGCCGGGAACCGTTCCCGGAACGCGGTGGCCGCCCGGGTGTGCAGCCCCCACAGCGCGGTGGCGTCCCGGCCGACCAGCTCGGTCAGCTCAGCGAGCCCGGCCAGCCCGTTGACCCAGAGCGCGTTCACCTCCACCGGCTTGCCGGTACGCGGGGTCACCGGCACGCCGTGCACCCGGGCGTCCATCCAGGTGAGCGCGGTGCCCGGGGTGCCGCCCTGGGCGATCAGCCCGTCGGCCGGGTCGACCCGGATGCCGTACCGGGTCCCGGCCAGGTGCGCCTGCACCACGGCGTGCAGCGCGGGCAGCAGCTCGTCGGCGAGGTCGGTGTCGCCGGTGAGCGTGACGTGCCGGCTGACCGCGTGCAGGAACCACAGCGTCGCGTCGACGGTGTTGTACTCCACCCGCCCGGTGTCGGCGGTGTTGGCCAGCATCCCCTCCGACAGCGTCGCCGCGTACGCGCGCAGCAGCTCGCGCCCCTCGTCGGCGCGGTTGGTGCACAGGAACAGCCCCTCGTAGGAGGTCATGGTGTCCCGCGACCAGGCGCCGAACCACGGGTAGCCGGCCACCACGTCCGGTCCGGCGCCGGTGCGGACCACGAACGCGTCGGCGGCCAGGGCCAGGGTGGTCGCCACCGGGTCGGCCGGTCTCGCCGCGGCCACCACCGCCCGGTTGCGGCGCCGGGCCGCCTCGACCAGCACGGTCGCCGGCGGCGGCTCCTCGGCCAGGTCGCCGGCCCAGGCCAGCACCGACACCGTGGCGCCCGGCTCGTCGAGCGCGCCGGAGAACCCGCCCGCGTACCAGAGGTCCTCGTCCGGGTTGAGGCCGCGCGCCGCCTCCTCGCGGTGGTGCACGCCCAGCCACCACTGCCCCTCGGGCACCCAGTCCGGCCCGGCGAGCCGGAACGCGCCCTCGACGACCGCGCCGTCTGCCGTCGGCTCCAGGCGTGGGGCCGGCCCGTCCGCACGGCGCTCGCCGTGCGCGTCGCGCCAGGTGCAGGTCGCCGCCAGGTCCAGCCGGACCGGCCCGCCGGAGATCAGCCGGTGCACCACCGCGACGCAGGACCGGCCGTACGCCATGGCGATCTCCCGCTCGATCACCACCTCGCCGATCCGCCACCGCCAGCGCGGCACCCCGTCGGCCAGGTCGAAGCGCTCCAGCAGTTCGTAGCCGCGCGGGTCGACCACGCCCGAGGCCCACTCGTGGGCGCCGAGCCGGATCCGCGCGCCGGAGGGCAGGGTCAGCGCCGGGTCGAGGCTGACCAGTCCCACCCGGCGGGACGCGGCGGTCTCCCCGGCCACCACGAGCAGCCCGTGGTAGCGGCGGGTGCGCAGCCCACTGACCGTGCCCATGGCGTAGCCACCCAGGCCGTCGGTGACCAGCCACTCCCTGGTCGAGGAGGCGGACAGCTCCCCGCAGACCTGCGGGCCGAAACGAATGTCGATCAACTTTCCTCCACCGGCGGCGAGGTGTGACGCGCCACGACGACAATGGCCGCTGTGGAGATGTACCCCGGCGGCGTCGAAGATGTGCAGGTGATCGCTGACCGCCCGACCTCCGCGGCCCCTGACCCCGAGCGGCACCGGCTGGCCCAGGCCGACGCCGGGGCGCAGGACTGGCGCGCATGGGGTCCCTATCTGTCCGAACGGGCATGGGGGACGGTACGGGAGGATTACAGCGAACACGGTACGGCGTGGGACTACTTCCCCCACGATCACGCGCGGTCCCGAGCCTACCGGTGGAACGAGGACGGCATGGCCGGCGTCTGCGACGACCGGCAGACGTTCTGCTTCGCCCTGGCGCTGTGGAACGGGCGGGACCCGATCCTCAAGGAGCGGATGTTCGGCCTCGGCGGCGACGGCGGCAACCACGGGGAGGACGTCAAGGAGTACTGGTGGTACGAGGACTCCACCCCCACCCACTCGTACATGCGCTGGCGCTACCACTACCCGCAGGCCGCCTTCCCGTACGACGAGCTGGTCGCGGTGAACGCGCTGCGCGGCCGGGAGGACACCGAGTACGAGCTGGTCGACACCGGGATCTTCGACGACGACCGGTACTGGGCGGTGACCGTCGACTACGCCAAGGCGTCCCCGACCGACCTGTGCGTCCTGGTGACGGTCGCCAACCGGGGCGACCGGGACGAGACCCTGCACGTGCTGCCCACCCTGTGGTTCCGCAACACCTGGGCGTGGGGGCTGCCGGGCGGCGACCGGGTGCCGCGGCTGGTCGGCGAGGGTTCGCGGCTGGTCGGCGAGCACTGGGTGCTCGGGCAGCTGCTGCTGGAGGGCGACGGGGAGCCCACGCCACTGCTGTGCGACAACGACTCCAACGCCGAGCGGCTGTGGGGGCTGCCCGGGCGGTCGCCGTACCCGAAGGACGGGATCAACGACCATGTGGTGGCCGGCGCGGCCACGGTCAACCCGGACCGGGAGGGCACCAAGGGGGCGCTGCACTACGTGCTGGAGGTGCCGGCCGGCGGGCAGCGACAGATCCGGCTGCGGCTGACCCGGACCGCCCCGCCGCCGGCGAGCGCGCCGCCGCCCCCGGCCGACCTCGGCGACGACTTCGACAGCGTGCTCTGGGCGCGGCGCGCCGAGGCCAACCACTTCTTCGACGGGGTCATCCCGGCCGGTGCGAGCGCCGACGAGGCCCTGGTGGCCCGGCAGGCCATCGCCGGGCTGATGTGGGGCAAGCAGTTCTACCACTTCGACGTCAAGCGGTGGCTGGAGGGCGACCCGGGCTCCACGCCGCCCCCCGCCGGGCGCCGGCACGGGCGCAACAGCCACTGGTGGCACATGACCAGCTTCGACGTGATCTCCATGCCCGACCCCTGGGAGTATCCCTGGTACGCGGCCTGGGACCTGGCCTTCCACTGCGTGACCATCGCCCGGGTCGACCCCGGCTTCGCCAAGGAACAGCTGCTGCTCCTGCTGCGCGAGTGGTATCTGCACCCCAACGGGCAGATCCCGGCGTACGAGTGGGCGTTCGGGGACGTCAACCCGCCGGTGCACGCCTGGGCCGCGCTGAAGGTCTTCGAGATCGACGGCTCCCGGGACCACGAGTTCCTCGCCCGGGTGATGCACAAGCTGCTGCTCAACTTCACCTGGTGGGTCAACCGGAAGGACACCGGCGGCAACAACGTCTTCGAGGGCGGCTTCCTCGGGCTGGACAACGTCGGCCCGTTCGACCGCTCGGCCGCGCTGCCGGTCGCCGGGGTGCTCGAGCAGTCCGACGGCACCGGCTGGATGGCCATGTACGCGCTGAACCTGCTCGACATGGCGATCGTCCTCGCCGAGCACGACCGGGCGTACGTGGACGTCGCCACGAAGTTCTTCGAGCACTTCACGTACATCGCCGCCGCCGCGTACGACCAGGGGCTCTGGGACGACGAGGACGGCTTCTTCTACGACGTGCTGCGGCTGACCGACGGCACGAAGGTGCCGCTGAAGGTCCGCTCGGTGGTGGGGCTGCTGCCGCTCGCGGCGACCACCCGGCTCACCGCGCGTACCCTGCACCGGCTGCCCGAGCTGGGCGCCCGGCTGCGCTGGTTCCTCACCAACCGCCCCGAGTACGCCGACGTGATCGGTGCCCGCCGGATCGGCCCGGACGGCCGCCAGCAGCGGCTGCTGTCCATGGTCGGGCCCGAGGAGGTGGTCCGGCTGCTCGCCCGGATGCTCGACACCGACGAGTTCCTCTCCGAGTACGGCCTGCGTACGCTCTCCCGCGCCCACCTGGACAAGCCGTTCACCGTGACCCTCGGCGGGCAGGAGTTCAGCGTCGGCTACGAGCCGGCCGAGTCGACCAGCGGGCTGTTCGGCGGCAACTCCAACTGGCGCGGCCCAATCTGGCTGCCGACCAACTTCCTGCTGATCAGCGCGTTGCGCGACTACGCCGCCTTCTTCGGCGACGACCTGCAGGTGGAGTACCCGACCCGCGCCGGCCGGAAGCGGACCCTCGACGAGATCGCCGACGACCTGTCCGCGCGGCTGATCTCGCTGTTCACCCGGGACGGCTGGGGCCGGCGGCCCATCTACGGCGCCTGCCAGCTCTTCCAGACCCACCCCGACTGGCGGGACCTGATCGCCTTCCCCGAGTACTTCCACGGCGACAACGGCGCCGGGCTCGGGGCGTGGCACCAGACCGGGTGGACCGCGCTGGTCGCCGACCTGATCCTCACCCTGCGCCGCTGACCTCCCGCCCTTTCGGGTGGCCGCCGCGTTAACCTGAGCGCCCTCCCGGCGCGTTCACCAGTCGGGAGGTACACATTTCCATGCGACGACACCAGGAACCGGCACCGCCGGACGGCTTCGCCGAGTTCGTCGCGGCGCGCTCCGACGCGCTGCTGCGCTCCGCCTGGCTGCTCACCGGGGACGCCGGACGAGCCGAGGACCTGTTGCAGACGGTTCTCGCGGCCGCCTGGCGGCGCTGGGCCTCGATCACGACCGGCGGGCATCCCGAGGCGTACCTGCGCAGGGCGTTGTTCACGACGTACGTGTCCTGGTGGCGCCGGCGCTGGCGCGGCGAGGTCCCCGGCCCGTCGCCGGAGGAGCCCGAGTACGGCGACCTGGCCGGCGAGTCCGCCAACCGGGACGCGGTGCGCCGCGCCCTGGCCCGGCTCAGCCGGCAGCAGCGGGCCGTGGTGGTGCTCCGCTACGTCGAGGACCTGTCGGTGGAGCGGACGGCGGAACTGCTCGGCTGCTCGCCCAACACGGTCAAGGTGCAGGCCTCCCGCGCCCTACGGGCCCTGCGTACCGATCCGAACCTTGAGCTGTTCGCCGCCTGGAGGTCATGAGATGAGGCACGAGGACGAGGACATCAGGTCGCTGTTGACCGAGGCGGTTCCCCCGCTGTCGCCGCCGGCGGACCGGCTGGGCGCGGTGGCGCGGCGGGTCCGCCGGCACCGACGGCGCCTGGTCGGTGGCAGCGCGCTCGCCGTGGTCCTGGCCGTCGGGTTGGCCGTCGGGGGCGTCCAGGGGTTCACCGGCGGCAGGGCCGACCCGGCGCCGCCGGCGGCGACCCGACCCGCCGTCGAGGAACCGCGTTGTCCGACCCACCTTGGGCAGTTCCCGGACCTTCGGTCGGCCCCGTACGGCGGCAGCGAGCCGCTGGTGCCCGAGGGCGCCGTGGAGGTCACGGCGTGCGAGGTGCCCGCCACCGGGTCGGCGCGGGCCGGGCTGAGCGGTCCCCGGGTGCTCACCGTCGGGGTCAGCGACGTCGTCCGGGTCATCAACTCCCTACCGCCGTACCCGACCAGCCCAGGCTCCCCATCACCCCAGCGATCCGGCGACGACCAGGAACTCCGCTGCAGCTTCGTGCACCGCGACCACGAGCTCGCCTTCGTCCTGCGATACCCGGATCGGCAGCCGGTCACCGTCTACACCAGTGCCAACTGCGGGGTGGCCGTCAGCGGCGGGCGCGGACGGGGACTCGACTTCGCCCTGTTCACCACCTTCTTCGACCGGTACCGGGCGCAGCTCGTCGCCCGGACGCCACCCGAGACGATTCCCACCCCGACCTGCGCCCCGAGCATCCCGACCAGCCGGCTCCGCCTGACTCCGGACCGGAGCGGCCTGGACGACCGGATCTCCACCGACAACCCGGGCCGTTCCCCGCAACTGCCGACCAGGCTGGTCGCGGTGACGGCGTGCCGGTACGAGGTGGGCGACTCGCTGGCCCGGCTGACCGGGCAGCGAAGCGAGCGGCTGGACGCCGCCGACGCGCTGCGCCCAACCGTCAACGCCGCCTTCGACCGGGCCAGGACCACCACCTGCGGCGGCTATCCCGGCTATCCGCCGCCGACGGCGTTCGACTCCCTGCTCGTGGCGGACGCCACGGGCGCGACCGCCGAGTTCTGGCTGCGCCGGGCGCCCTGCCCGGCGCTGGTCAGCGGGAAGAGCAGCGGCGTCCGACCCAGTGCGGCCCTGGTGGCCGCGATCGACGGGCTGCTCGGGCCACCCGGGAGGTGACCGCGGGCGCGTCGGCGAAACCGGCGTGCCCGCGCTCCGGCGCAGGCAGTACCGTGTCCCGGGTTGCCTGGGAGGAATTCGATGGAGCAGGTTACGGGGCGGCGCCGCGACGCCGAGGTGCTCGTCTTCGACGCCGACGACACGCTCTGGGAGAACAACATTCTCTTCGAGCGGGTGATCGACGACTTCCTCGACTGGCTGGACCATCCGACGCTGGACCGGGTGGAGATCCGGTCGGTGCTCGACGACATCGAGCGGGCCAACGCCGTCGCGCACGGCTACGGCAGCAAGGTGTTCCTGCGTAGCCTGGGGGAGTGCCTGGCGAAGCTGCGGCAGCGCCCGGCGACCGAGCGGGAGCGCACGGAGATCGAGGACCTGGCGGCGGCGCTGGTCGGCCACCAGGTCGAGCTGATGCCCGGGGTCGCGGAGACGCTGGACGACCTCGCCACCCGGCACGAGTTGCTGCTGCTCACCAAGGGGGAGCGCGAGGAGCAGCAGCGCAAGCTCGACGCGTGCGGGCTGCTGCACCATTTCCGGGCCGCGCACATCGTGCCGGAGAAGGACGTCGACACCTACCGCTGGCTGGCCCGCGAGCACGGGTTCGACCCGGCCGGCGCGTGGATGATCGGCAACTCGCCGCGGTCGGACATCCTGCCCGCCCGGGCGGCCGGCATGAACGCGGTCTTCATCCCGAACGAGAACACCTGGGTGCTGGAGCACGACGAACTCGACCCGAGCGACGCCGGGGTGATTCGGCTGGCCGCGTTTCCCGACCTGCGTCAGCACTTCTGACCGGGCGGGTAAGGTCCGGTTCGTGCCGCTGACCTTCCCTTCGCACCTGGCGCCGGTGCTGCCGCTGAAGCTGTGGCGACCGCGCTGGTTCGACGGGGTGGCACTGGCCACCGGAGCGGTGGCGCCGGACGTCGGTTACCTGTTCACCGGCACCCGGCTCGACGTCGGCCTGCGCACCCACACCCTCGGCGGGCTGCTCTGGTGGTGCCTGCCGGTCGCGCTCGCGTACGCCTGGATCGTGCGCCGGGTGATCGCCGGCATCGCGGTGCACCTACCCGGCGAGCGGCTGTTCGCCTGGCGGGACCACGCCGCGCTGGCCGGCGTCCGGCACCCCTGGCAGGTCACGGTCTGCTCGGCGCTCATCGGCGCGTTCAGCCACGTCGCCTGGGACCGGGTCACCCACACCGAGCGGTGGCTGCGGCTGCTGGGAATCCAGGACTTCCACGCCGCGACCGGAATCCATTGGTGGCTGCTCTCGGACGTGCTCAGCACGCTGGCGGGGGCCGCCGTGGTGGTCGCCCTGGCGCTGCGGGCCGCCCGCCGGCGGGAGATCTTCGAAGGGGTACGGCCGCCCGCGCCGCCGGCCCGGCCCGCCGTCTTCTGGGCGGTCGCGCTGCCGGTCACCGCGGCCGGCGTACTGGTGCTGCCGGGCCTGCCCGCCGCCGACGTCCCGGCGCCGGCCGGGGTGCGGCTGCTCCACCTCTCGGCACTCGCGTTGGTCGCCGGTGCCGCCGCGGCCGGTGGTCTGACCCCGGCCCGGTCGAACGCCTGGCGTGGCGATCGCCTCGACGAGGAACAGCGTCCGGCCGGCTGACCCTGTTACACCGACATGCCGGATTTCTTCATTGACATCAATCACATTCCGTCGGCCCCGCCAGAGCTTGTTCGGCCTGCGACAACCTGCCTAACCTGAGCCCGCGTTCACGGCTTGTCGGGGTGAGCCGGGGGCGCGCCGAGTCCGGTAGTGGGGCACCGTGGAGCTGAGTGCAGGCGGGCCGGCTCGCCGTGTGCGGCCCGGGGTGGGCGACGTGCCACGCCCCCCGGCGCCTGAGACGGCGAAATCCGCTGCCACTCCGGACGGCCAGGGTCAGGACCGGGGAGTTGCGGACCCGGTCCTGACCCGCCCCGAGCGTCCGAGCCGCTGGTGCCACCGGTCGCGAGCGGCTGCGCTCGCCGGACACATGCGAGGATCTTCCGCGTGAACCCGACCGGCACCGTCCAGCTGACCACCCTGCCGCCGCAGACCCGGCAGGCCGTCGTCGTCACCGGGGACGGCTGCCGCACCACCCGCGCCACCCTCCAGGCGTACGCGAGGGTCGACCACCGCTGGAGCCCGGCCCTTCCACCGCTGCCGGCCCGGATCGGCGCCGACGGGTTCAGCGACCAGCACGTCGAGGGCGTGCCGACCACGCCGACCGGCGTCTACGCCATCGGCCCGACGATGTACGGCATCGCCGCGGACCCGGGCGTCCGCTACCCCTACCACCGGGTGGCCGCCGACGACTGGTGGAACGCGGACCCCGACTCCCCGCACTACAACAGCTTCCAGCGGTCGGCCACGAACCCCGGTGGACACAGCGAGGCGCTCTGGCGGGAGGACCCGGCCTACACGCACCTTGCCGTGATCACCTACAACATGCCGCCCACGGTGGAGACGCCGGTGCCCCACGCCGGCAGCGGCATCTTCCTGCACGAGTTCACCCGGGCCGAGGGGAACGCCACGGCCGGGTGCGTGAGCCTGGCCCACGACCACCTCGTCGCGGTGTTGACCTGGTTGGACCCGGCGGCGTCGCCGCGCGTCGTGCTGTGCCCGGCGCAGCACCTCGACCGGTACTGAGCAGCCCCCCGAGCACCCGAGGACCGCACACCCCATGGACCCGATCAGCACCGGCGAGCCGCCGCACGGCGACACCGCGACCACCTGCTACCGGCACCCCCGGCGGGAGACCCTGCTGCGCTGCACCCGCTGCGACCGGCACATCTGCCCGGACTGCATGCGCGAGGCGCCGGTCGGGCACCGCTGCCCCGACTGCGTACGCGACGACAACCGGACGGTCCGCCAGGCCCGTACCGTGTTCGGCGCCCGGCTGGTCGACCGGCCGCAGGTGACGTACCTGCTGATGGCGCTCAACGTGCTGGCCTACCTGGTCACGTTGGTGCACCCGGCGATCATGGGCCAGTTCGACGGCCTGGGCGCCGGGCTGGTCGACGCCAGCGGCCAGCGGTACGTCGACGACGGCGCCGTCCACCCCGGGCTCACGCCGATCGGGATCGCGCACGGCGAGTGGTACCGGCTGGTCACCTCCGCGTTCCTGCACTTGCTGCCGACCCAGGGCGCGCTCGGCATCCTGCACATCCTGTTCAACATGTACTGGCTCTGGCTGCTCGGCCGGGTGGTCGAGGAGCGGCTGGGTCACCTGCGCTTCCTCGCGGTCTATCTGCTCGCCGCGGTCGGCGGGTCGGTCCTGGCGTTCCTCGTCGCCCCGCACCAGGCGGTGGTCGGCGCCTCCGGCGCCGTGTACGGGCTGGCCGGCTGCTACGTCGTGCTCACCCGGCGCCTGCACCACCAGCCGATCGACCGCAACCGGGTGCTCATCCCGTTCCTGCTCTGGATGGTGCTCTCCGCCGGCTGGACGTCGTGGGAGGGGCACCTGGGCGGCCTGCTCACCGGCGCCGCAGCCGCGATCGGGATGGCGTACGCGCCGGCGAAGCGGAGAACCGCCGTGCAGGTGGCGGTCACCGCCGGGCTGGCGGTGCTGCTCGTCGCGCTGGTCGTGGCGTGGTCGCTCGACCTCGCCACCTGACCGCCAGGTCCGACCCGGGGCGCTCGGCCGGCTGACTCAGGCGACCTCGCCCCGGACGATCGCCACGGCCACCCGGCAGAACTCCTCCATGTCGGGCTGGAAGCCGGCGGCGATGTCGGGGTGCAGGCCCGACCGGGTCTCGTCGAGCAGCCGGCGGCAGACCTCCTCGACCGGCTCGCCCGCGTAGCTGGCACGGACCCGTTCGGTGGCCGCCTGCAGGGCCGAGGTCAGCTGCTCCTCCAGTGGGCCGCGCAGCTTCCGCTGCACCGGGTCCAGCCCGCTCGGGTCGAGCGTGACATGTGGCTCCGACACTGGCGCTCCCTTCGTCGGCGTCCGCGGTACCCCACCGCGATCGTCGGTCAAACCACCGCCGGCACGGCGGCCACCCGGACCTGGTACGAGAAGTTCTCCGCCGGCTCCTCGACGTACGACAGCCGGCGGATCTGCCGGTCGTCGCCGTAGAGGGCGACGTCGACCAGCACCCCGAGGTGGGCCAGGCCGATGTTCGCCACCCGCTTCTTGTCCTGGAGCACCGCGCAGATCCCGCCCAGCAGGGTGCTGGCGTCGGAGGTGCGGTGCCCGGGCGGGCAGCGCAGCGTCAGGTCCACCTCGACCGGACCGTCGAGCGGGGTCCAGCCGGTGCGCTGGGCCGCCGCGCAAGCGGCCTCCAGCAGGGCGCGGACCCTCGCCGCCTGCCGGTGCCCGGCGGCGAAGATGGACAGGGCCTCGGTCTTGACCGGGGGCAGGCCGCTCACCTCGAACGTCAGGGCGAGAGCGCGGGTGTCCTGCACGACGGAAACCTCCTCGTTGGGACGATCCTGCCCAACCCGTGGTACGGCGGAGGCGGGTTCACGCGAGAACCAACCGAACGGGCGGGCTGGGGTCGGCCGGAGGCGTATCGACTTCGACGGCGACGCGCTGGCTGCTTGAGCTACCCAAACGGTAGTCGACCGGGTCGCCGCCGCACAGCCTCGCCGCTCACCGGTCGGGACGCGGCGGGAAGGCGCAGAACTCGTTGCCCTCCGGGTCGGCCAGCACCCACCAGCCGGTCGTGTCGGTGGGCTCACGCAGCAGGGTGGCGCCGGCGGTGATCAGTGCGGTGACGTCGACGCCGGCCAGGGTGACGTCCCAGTGCCACCGGTTCTTCACCCGCTTACGCTCCGGCACCGGGTCGAAGACCCAGTGGTCCCAGGGGAAGCCGTCCGCGCCCACCACCGCAACGGCACCCTCCTCGGTGGTCTCCACCCGGCCGCCGACCACCCCGGCCCACCAGGAGGCCTGGGCCGCCGGGTCGGCGCTGTCGACGACCAGCTCGAAGACGCCGGGCAGCGCGCCTGCGCGGGGGCGGAACGCGCAGAACTGGTTGCCCTCCGGGTCGGCCAGCACCCACCAGCTGATCTCCGCGTCCGGCTCGCGGACCAGCCGCGCGCCGGCGGCCAGCAGCGCGGTCGGTGCCGGGTCGGCGAGGCGCAGGTCGAGGTGGACCCGGGTCTTGCCGGTGCGCGGCTCGGGCACGGTGTTGACCCAGATCGACTCGGCCGGGGAGTCGGCCGCGCGGGGATCGATCCTGGTGTCGCCGTCACCGGTGTCGACCAACCTCCCGTCGAGGATGCCGGCCCAGAAGGCGCCGAGCCGGTGGGCGTCAACGGCGTCCATGCAGAGGTCCTTGAAACGCGCGATCATGTGTCCCACTATGCCGGCCGCCCCCGATACGCGCGGTCCCGGTACCTGTCGACCGGCTGGGGTGACCCGTCTCACACTGCGGTCCTGTTGTGTTCGTCTCGTGACCGTCAGGTTTCGCAGCGTCCCAGGTCGGGCACTGTTGGGCCCACGAAACGCCCGGGGCGCCGGACGATTTTTCGCCATCCGCGTCCCGACCGTCTCGCCGTGCGCCGGGGCACGGGTGGTCCCCCGGCTCTCGCCGAAGAAAGAGGGGGAGGGCGATGAGGACAGACCCCGACGCGGCCAGGCGTCGACGGCGGCCGGCCAGACGTGCGGCGGCGACCGCCGCCGCGCTGGCGCTGGTGGCCCCGTTGGCCGCCTGCGGCTCCGGCGCTGACGGCGGCCCGCCGACGATCAACCTGTACTACCCGCCCGAGCAGAACCTGCAGAAGGTCGTCGACGACTGCAACGCCCAGGCCCAGGGCCGCTACCGGATCGTCAACCGGGTGCTGCCGAGGCAGGCCGACGACCAGCGGGTGCAGCTGGTTCGGCGGCTCGCGGCGCAGGACAGCGGGATGGACGTGCTCGGCCTCGACGTCACCTGGACCCAGGAGTTCGCCAGTGCGAAGTGGATCCGGGAATGGACCGGCCAGGACAAGGCCGAGGCGGAGCGGGGCACCCTCGCAGGCCCCCTGGACACCGCCCGCTACCAGGGCAAGCTGTACGCGGCGCCGAAGCACACCAACGTCCAGCTCCTGTGGTACCGCACCGATCTGGTGCCGCAGCCGCCGAAGACCTGGAGTGAGATGATCTCGGCGGCGCAGGGGCTGAAGCGGGCGGGCAAGCCGTACCAGGTGCTCACCATGGGCGCCCAGTACGAGGGCCTGGTCGTCCTCTACAACACCCTGACCGAGAGCGCCGGCGGAAAGATCCTCAGCGACGACGGCAGGACGGCGGCCATGGACGCCGGCGCCGTCCGGGCGCTCGACCAGCTCAAGAAGTTCGCCACGTCGGGCGTGACGTCGCCGTCGTTCAGCAACGCCACCGAGGACCCGGTCCGGCTGGAGTTCCAGTCCGGCGCCGGCGCCTTCCAGGTGAACTGGCCGTTCGTGTATCCGGCGATGCAGGAGGCCAACCCGGACCTGGCGAAGAAGGTGAAGTGGGCGCGGGTGCCGGGCATCGACGCGAGCACCCCGAGCCGGGTCACCATCGGCGGCATCAACCTGGCGGTCAGCGCGTACTCGAAGCACCCGGCCGAGTCCTTCGACGCGGCGAAGTGCCTCCGCAACGCCGAGAACCAGAAGTTCTCCGCGGTCAACGACGGCGTGCCGCCCACCATCGAGCAGGTCTACGCCGACCCGGAGATGGACAAGGCGTACCCGATGAAGGAGACCATCCTGGAGGAGCTGAAGGAACCGGCGGTGCGGCCGCTGACCCCGGCGTACCAGAGCATCTCCACGGTGATGTCGGCGATCCTGTCGCCGCCGTCGGGCATCCGGCCCGAGCAGACGGCGAACGAGCTCCGCAAGGCCATCGCCGACGCCCTCGAGTCGAAGGGGGTCCTGCCGTGAGCGAGCGCAGCGAGCGAACCATCCGGCTCAGTGCCGTGGTGCCTCATCGCGGCGCCGACCGCAGGGAGGTGACACGATGAGTGTCAACGCCACTCCGACCGGTGCTCAGGTCGCCGGCGAGGCGGAGCGCACCAGCGGGCGGCACGCCGCCGTGCCGGCGCAGCGGGCCCGGCGCGGCTCGAAGCCGCCGCTGAGCGAGAACAAACGGGCCGAGCGACGCCTCGGTTGGCTGCTCTGCGCGCCGGCCGCGCTGGTCATGCTGCTGGTCACCGCCTACCCGATCCTCTACTCGGTCTGGCTGTCCCTGCAGCGGTTCGACCTGCGCTTCCCCGACCAGCGGGAGTTCGTCGGGCTGGAGAACTACGCCACCGTGCTGACCAACCAGTTCTGGTGGACGGCGTTCGGGGTCACCGCGCTGATCACCGTGGTCACCGTCGCGGTGGAGCTGGTGCTCGGCATGGGCCTCGCGCTGATCATGCACCGGACGCTGGTCGGGCGGGGCATCGTCCGGACCGCGGCGCTGATCCCGTACGGCATCGTCACGGTCGTCGCCGCCTTCTCCTGGCGGTACGCCTGGACGCCCGGCACCGGCTACCTGGCGAACCTCTTCGACGGCAGCGCGCCGCTGACCGAGCGGGCCAGTTCGCTGGCGATCATCATGCTGGCGGAGATCTGGAAGACCACGCCGTTCATGGCGCTGCTGCTGATGGCCGGCCTGGCGCTGGTGCCGGAGGACCTGCTCAAGGCGGCCGCCACCGACGGCGCGACGGCCTGGCAGCGGTTCACCAGGGTGATGCTGCCGGTGATGAAGCCGGCGATCCTGGTCGCCCTGCTGTTCCGCACGCTGGACGCGTTCAGGGTCTTCGACAACATCTTCATCCTGACCGCGGGTGGCAACGAGACCTCGTCGGTGTCGATGCTCGCCTACAACAACCTGATCCGGGGTCTGAACCTCGGCATCGGCTCCACGATGTCGGTGCTGATCTTCCTCACCGTGGCGGTCATCGCGTTCGTCTTCGTGAAACTGTTCGGCACCGCTGCCCCGGGCAGCGACGACGGAGAGAGGCGCTGACATGGCCACCGAAACCACCACGCGGGCGAAGCTGCGCTGGGGGCTGCTGGACGTCATCGTCGTCGTCTTCGCGCTGATCCCGGTGCTCTGGATCGCCTCGCTGTCGGTCAAGACCCCGGCCACGCTCACCGACGGGAAGTTCATCCCCCGGGAGTGGACGCTGGACAACTACCGGACGATCTTCGCCACCGACCAGTTCGTCCGGGCCCTGGCCAACTCGATCGGCATCGCGCTGATCGCCACCCTGGTCGCGGTGGTGCTGGGCGCGATGGCCGCGTACGCGATCTCCCGGCTGGACTTCCCCGGCAAGCGGCTGCTGGTCGGGGTGTCCCTGCTGATCGCGATGTTCCCCCAGGTGTCGCTGGTGTCGCCGCTGTTCGAGATCGAACGGCAGCTCGGCCTCTTCGACACCTGGCCGGGGCTGATCCTGCCGTACATCACCTTCGCGCTGCCGCTGGCGATCTACACGCTGTCGGCGTTCTTCAAGCAGATCCCGTGGGACCTGGAGAAGGCCGCGAAGATGGACGGCGCCACCCAGGGCCAGGCGTTCCGGCGGGTCATCGCCCCCCTCGCCGCTCCGGGGCTGTTCACCACGGCCATCCTGGTCTTCATCTTCTGCTGGAACGACTTCCTGTTCGCGATCTCGCTGACCTCCACCGAGCGGTCCCGCACGGTGCCGGCCGCGCTGTCGTTCTTCACCGGCGCGTCGCAGTTCGAGGACCCCACCGGGGCGATCTGCGCCGCCGCCGTGGTGATCACCGTACCGATCATCCTCTTCGTGCTCTTCTTCCAGCGCCGCATCGTCTCCGGCCTGACCTCCGGCGCCGTCAAGGGATAGTTAGGTGATAGTCGTGGCTGACATCGTGCTCGACAAGGTGAGCAAGCGGTTCCCGGACGGGACCATGGCGGTGCGGGACGTCGACCTGGAGATCGCCGACGGCGAGTTCGTCATCCTGGTCGGCCCGTCCGGCTGCGGGAAGTCCACCACCCTGAACATGATCGCGGGGCTGGAGGACATCAGCTCCGGTGAGCTGCGCATCGCGGGGGAGCGGGTCAACGACAAGGCCCCGCGGGACCGGGACATCGCGATGGTGTTCCAGTCGTACGCGCTCTACCCGAACATGACGGTGCGGGAGAACATGGCGTTCCCGCTGCGGCTGGCGAAGCTGGACAAGGAGACGATCAACACCAAGGTCGAGGAGGCGGCGAAGGTCCTGGAGCTGACCCCGCTGCTGGACCGCAAACCGGCCAACCTCTCCGGTGGGCAGCGGCAGCGGGTGGCGATGGGCCGGGCGATCGTACGCCAGCCCAAGGCGTTCCTGATGGACGAGCCGCTGTCCAACCTGGACGCGAAGCTGCGGGTGCAGATGCGTACCGTGGTGTCCCGGCTGCAGAAGCAGCTCGGCACCACCACCGTCTACGTCACCCACGACCAGACCGAGGCGATGACCCTCGGCGACCGGGTGGTGATCATGCGAGGCGGTGCGGTGCAGCAGGTCGGCCCGCCGCAGGAGCTCTACGACCACCCGCGCAACCTCTTCGTCGCCGGTTTCATCGGCTCGCCGTCGATGAACTTCCTGCACGCGGCGGTCGAGGAGGGCAGGTTGCGGACCGCGCTCGGGGACCTGCCGATCGGGGAGCGGATCCGCCGGCAGCTGTCCGGGGCCGACGCGCCGCGCGAGCTGATCCTCGGCGTCCGGCCCGAGCACTTCGAGGACGCCGCGCTGATCGACGACGAGACCCGCCGCCGTGGCCTGGAGTTCGAGGCGCCGGTCGAGATCGTCGAGTCGATGGGCTCCGACAAGTACGTCTACCTCACCGTCGAGGGGGAACGGGCCAGCGCGGCCGAGCTGGAGGAGCTGGCCGCCGACGCGGGCGCCGCCGACTTCACCGGCGCCGGTGCCAGCCTGGTCACCCGGCTGTCGGCGGAGTCGCCGGTGCGGGAGGGGGAGAACCGGCGGGTCTGGTTCAACCTGGAGAAGATCCACCTGTTCGACCCGGCGACCGGGCGGAACCTGACCCTGCACGAGGGCCGGGCGGCCGGCGCGCTCGCGGACTGAACCGCGCGGGCCCGCTGAGGGGCCGGTGGCGCACCCGCCGACCCCTCAGCGTGCCGGCAGCCGCTCCAGCAGCTTGTCCAGCCGGACGGGCAGGTCGCGGATCCGGATGCCGGTCGCGTGGTGCACCGCGTTGGTGACGGCCGCGGCGCTGCCCACGATGCCGATCTCACCGATCCCCTTCACTCCGGCCGGGTTCAGGTCGGCGTCCTCCTCCGGCAGCCAGTACGCCTCGATCCGGTCGACATCGGCGCAGGTGCTGATGTGGTAGGTGGCGAGGTCGTGGTTGACCCAGTCGCCGTACCGCTCGTCGAGCAGGCCCTCCTCGTGCAGCGCCATCGACACGCCCATGGTCATGCCGCCGATGAACTGGCTGCGGGCGGTGGTCGGGTTCACGATCCGGCCGGCGGCGAAGACCCCGAGCATCCGGTCGAGGCGGATCTCGCCGGTGTCGACGTCGATCCGCACCTCGACGAAGTAGGCGCCGTAGGCGTACCGGGGCCGGGGCGGCTGTGCCCGGATCTCGTCGGCGGTGCTCACCTCGACGGTCAGCCCCTCGGCCGGCACCGTGCCGCCGGGCGAGTTCCGGATCCGGTCGCGCAGCCCCTCGCAGGCGCGGATGATCGCCCAGCTCCAGGAGGCGGTGCCCATCGAGCCGCCGGCCACGCCGGCCGGGGGCAGCGCGCTGTCGCCGATCCGGATCGTCACCCGGTCGCCGGGCACCGCCAGGGCGTCGGCGGCCACCTGCCAGAGGGCGGTGCGGGCGCCGGTGCCGATGTCGGTGGCGTTGATCCGTACCTCGAAGGTGCCGTCCGGGGCGGCGGTGGCCGTCGCGGCGGCGGCCCGGGCGCGGGCCGGGTAGTTGGACCCGGCGACCCCGGTGCCCACCAGCCACCGCCCGTCGCGCCGGACGCCGGGAGTCGGGTCGCGGTCGGCCCAGCCGAACCGGTGGGCCCCCTCGCGCAGGCAGGCGACCAGGTCCCGGCTGCTGAACGGCTGCCCCTGGTCGGGGTCGACGGCGGTGTCGTTGCGGATCCGCAGCTCGACCGGGTCGACGCCGCACGCGGTCGCCAGCTCGTCCATCGCGGATTCCAGCGCGTACGCGCCGGGGCACTCGCCGGGGGCGCGCATCCAGAACGGGGTCGGCACGTCCAGCCGCACCAGGCGGTGGGTGGTGCGCCGGTGCCGGCCCGCGTACATGCTGCGGGCGTAGACGGCGCTCTGTTCGGCGAACTCGTAGATCGTCGAGGTCTGGCTGATCGCGTCGTGGCAGACCGCGCTGATCCGCCCGTCGGGATCCGCACCGAGCCGGACCCGCTGGATGGTGGGGGTGCGGTAGCCGATCGGGCCGAAGAGCTGCTGCCGGGTGAGGGCGAGCCGGACCGGCCGGCCCACCTGCCGGGCGGCGAGCGCGGCGAGCACCACGGGCGCCTTGGCGTACCCCTTGCTGCCGAAACCGCCGCCGACGTGTTCGGTGACCACCCGGACCGCCTCCCGGGGCAGCCCGAACAGCTCCGCGAGGGCGGACTGCACCGGGGACGAGCCCTGGTTGGAGTCGTGCACCAGCAGCCGACCGTCCTGCCACCGGGCGGTGGTGGCGTGCGGCTCCATCGGGTTGTTGTGGTACGCCGGGGTGCGGTAGGTGGCGTCGACGCGGATCTGGGCGGCGGCGAACCCGGCGTCGAAGTCCCCGTCGGCGGTATCCGGCGGGTAGCCGGGGTTGACCTTGTCCGGCCGGTACAGGCCCGGGTGGTGTTCGGTCAGCACGGTGCTGTGCGGCTCGGTGTCGTAGTCGATGCGGACCAGCCGGGCGCCCTCCCGGGCCGCTTCCAGGGTCTCGGCCACCACGACGGCGATCAGTTCGCCCCGGTAGTGCACGGCTGGCTCCTGCAGCAGGAACAGGGTGGCGTCGACGCCGGGCACCAGCCGCGGTGCGTGGCCGTGGTGCAGCACGTCGAGCACCCCGGGCACGGCCAGCGCGGGAGCGGGGTCGATGCGGGTGATCCGGCCCCGGGTGACGCTTGCCGGCACCGCCCAGCCGTAGGTCACGTCGTCGGCCGGGAACTCGACGGCGTACCGGGCGGCTCCGGTCACCTTCTCCCGGCCCTCCAGCCGGGTGTGCGCCACACCCATCATGGTGCTCATGGCCGTCCCGCCAGTTCGGTCAGCGCCCGTACGGTGAGGTTGCGGATCAGCGGCACCTTGAAGGCGTTGTGTTCCAGCGGACGGGCGGCGGCGAGTTCGACGTCGGCGGCGTGGGCGGCCAGCTCGGGGGTGAACGGCCGGCCGCGCAGGGTCTCCTCCGCTCGGTGGGCCCGCCACGGGCGGTGCGCCACCGCCCCGTACGCCAGCCGGACGTCGCGGACCACGCCGCCGGCCAGGTCCAGGGCGGCGGCCACCGAGCCGAGGGCGAAGGCGAACGACGCCCGGTCGCGTGCCTTGTGGTACGCCGACCGGCGGGCGAGCGGCGACGGCGGCAGGCGTACGCCCGTGATCAGTGTGCCCCGGGGCAGGGTGGTCTCCTGCTCGGGTCGGTCGCCGGGCTCCCGGTGCAGTTGGGTGAGGGGGATCTCCCGGGGGCCGTCCGGCGCGTACGCTTCGACCACGGCGTCGAGCGCGACCAGGGCGACCGCCATGTCGGACGGGTGGGTGGCCACGCAGTGCTCGGACCAGCCGAGCACGGCCAGGTCGCGGTTCTGGCCGTGCCGGGCCGCGCAGCCGGTGCCGGGTTCCCGCTTGTTGCACGCCTTCGACGTGTCCTGGAAGTAGGCGCAGCGGGTGCGTTGCAGCAGGTTGCCACCGGTGGTGGCCATGTTGCGCAGTTGACCGGAGGCGGCGGCGAGCAGCGCCCGGGCGAGCACCGGGTAGTCCCGCCGGATGACCGGGTGGGCGGCGAGGTCGCTGTTACGTACGTTCGCGCCGATGCGTACTCCGCCGTCGGGCAGCGGCTCCACGGTGTCCAGCGGCAGCCGGGTCACGTCGATCAGCAGGTTCGGCCGTTGCACACCGAGCTTCATCAGGTCCACGAGGTTGGTGCCGCCGGCCAGGTACGCCGCGTCCGGCTCGGCGTCGAGCTGAGCGACGGCCTCGGCCACCTCGGTGGGCCGGTGGTAGCGGAAGGGCCTCACCGGGCTGCCTCGCGGACCGCGGCCACGATGTTCGGGTACGCCGCACAGCGGCACAGGTTGCCGCTCATTCGTTCCCGGATCTCCGGGTCGGTCAGCTGCGCGGGTGCGGTCAGGTCCTCGGTCACCGCGCTCGGCCAGTCGCGGGAAACCTCGTCGAGCATGCCCTGCGCGGAGCAGAGCTGCCCGGGGGTGCAGTAGCCGCACTGGTAGGCGTCGTGGGCGATGAAGGCGGCCTGGATGGGGGCGAGGCCCTCGGGGCCAGCGAGCCCCTCCACGGTGACCACCGTCCGGCCGTCCAGTGTCACGGCCAGGATCAGGCAGCTCTTGACCCGCCGGCCGTCCAGCAGTGTGGTGCACGAGCCGCACTGGCCGTGGTCGCAGCCCTTCTTGCTGCCGGTCAGGCCGAGCCGTTCCCGCAGGGCGTCCAGCAGGGTGGTCCGGTTGTCCAGCGTCAGGTCGTGCTCGACGCCGTTGACGGTGAGGGTGACGCGGGACGACCAGTCACCGTCCGCTGGTTTCCCCCTCTGCCTCCCGCTGCGCACCGGGCCAGACTACCGTTGACCACGACATCTACTGACAAATACGGGCATAAGCCTGAAACTGGTGATCGGTGGAGCGGCATGCGCGAGGTCCTGGTCGCGGCCCACGACTGGCGGCGGCGGAGGATTCCCTTCGGCCTGGCGACCGTGCTGACCAGCAGCGCGGGCAGCGCCACCGGCCCCGGTGACCTGCTCGCCGTGGACCCCACCGGCGACGTGCGCGGAGGCATCCCGGCCGGCTGCGTCGAGTCGGCCGTGCTCGACGCGGCGGCAGAGACCCTGCGCACCGGCCGGGCCCGGCTGGCCCGCTATTCCGTGGCCGACGACGGTCCCTGGCCGGCCCGGCCCGGCTGCGCCGGGACCGTGGAGGTGCTGCTGCGCCGGGTGACCCCCGACGGCCCCACCGCACGCTCCCTCGCCGCACTCGCCGGCCCCGACCCGGTCACCGTCGCGACCGTGGTGGGCGGCCGGGCGCCCTTCGCCGCCGAACTGGTGATCCAGCACGATCAGATCGAGGGCACGCTGGGCGCCGCGGACCTGGACGGCTGGGCTGCCGCCCAGGCGATCGGGTTGCCCGCCGGTGCCACCGTGCTGCGCTACGGCGAACGCCCTGGCGTGCGGATACTGTTCCAGGTGGCGCCGGCCGCGCCACGGATGCTGCTGTTCGGTGCCACCGCCGTCGCCGCGGCGCTCGCCCGGATCGGCGCGGACCTCGGCTACCGGGTCGTCGTCTGCGACCCCCGACCCGCGTTCGCCACCGTCGCCCGGGCACCCGACGCGCACGAGGTGCACCGGGCCTGGCCGCACCGCCTGCTGGCCGCCACCCCGGTCACCCCGGACACGGTGCTCTGTCTGCTCGGCCACGATCCCCGCTACGAGATCCCGCTGCTGCGCACGGCCCTGTCCACCCCGGCCGGCTACCTCGCCGTGCTCGGCAGCCGCCCCGCGCACCAGGCCCGCCTGGCCCGGCTGCGCGCCGACGGGGTGCCCGAGGCCCACCTGGCCCGGCTACGCGCGCCGGCCGGGCTCGACCTCCGTGGACGCAGCCCGGCCGAGACGGCGCTGGCGATCGCCGCGGAGGTGGTCGCGTGGCGCCACGGCGGCACCGGCCGGCCGCTGTTTGCGCTGGACGGCCCGATCCACGCCGCCCGCCCGGCCAGCCGGTCCCCGGCGGCGACCCGATGACGGTGGCCGGGCTGCTGCTCGCCGCCGGGGCCGGACGCCGGCTCGGCCGGCCGAAAGCGCTTCTCGAGTGGGACGGCGAGCCGCTGGTCCGGCGGGCCGTCCGGCTGCTGCGGTCCGGCGGTTGCGACCCGGTGCACGTCGTGGTCGGCGCGGGCGCCGACCGGCTTCCCGCGCTGCCCGGTGCGGTGCTGGTGGTCAACCCGCGCTGGCGCGACGGCCTCGGTGGCTCGCTGCTGCGGGGCCTGGACTCCCTCCCGGGCACCGCCGACGCGGCCGTCGTGGTGCTCGTCGACCAGCCCTGGCTGACCCCGGCCGCGGTGCGCCGGGTGCGCGCGGCGTACGCGGCCGGCGCCAGCGTGGCCGTCGCCACCTACGCCGGCCGGGCCGGCCACCCGGTGCTGCTCAGCCGCGCCGCCTGGCCGCTGCTCACGCCCTACGCGACGGGGGACCGGGGCGCCCGCGACTTCCTCCGGGCCCGGGCCGACCTGGTGGCCCGGGTGCCGTGCGACGGGTCACCCGCCGACGTGGACACCCCAACCGACCTGACCCGAGCCCAGCGTCACGAAGGGTAAGCAGTGGCGCACGGGCGGGCCGTCAAGATGCGAGGTGTTTCTCGAACCAGTGGTGGGCGTAGCGCTCGGTGTTGTATGGCTCGATCTCGTGGTAGCCGGCCGAGCGGTACATCGCGATCGCCTCGGTGAGGTTGCGATTGGTGTCCAGCCGGACGGCGGCCCAGCCCCGCTCGGCGGCGTATCGTTCCAGCTCGCTCAGCATCCGCCGCCCGATCCCGAGCCCGCGCACGGTGTCCGCCACCCAGACGCGTTTGATCTCGGCGGGTGCGTCGCGATGGAGCTTGACCGCCCCGCAGGCGACGGGCTCGGCGTTGAGGGTGGCGAGCAGGAACACACCGGCGGGCGGGACCAGTTCCTCGTCGTGGACCGGGTTGCTAAGTGCCGGGTCGAATCCGTCGTCGAACCGTCGCGTGATGTCGCGGGCGTAGGCCCGCACGCAGGCCCGGGCCCGCGGGTCGCTCGGTGGGCACGGCTCGATGACGACCATCGACGAGATGAGCAGCCGTTCGACCTCGGCCATCGCCGCGGCGAGCCGTTCGCGGCGTTGCTCGGTGAGCGGTTTGAGGATCGACCAGGCGAGGTCGTCGGAGCGCTTGTCGAGTTCGGACCACTCGGCCTCCCCGGCTGCGGTGAGCGAGGCGGCCCGTACCCGTCCGTCGCCGCCGATCTGATCGGCCGGGCCGACGGTGACGAGCCCGTCGCCTTCGAGGGTGCGTAGCAGTCGGCTCAGGTACCCCGAGTCCATCCCGAGCCGCGCCCGCAGCGCCGCGACCTCGGCGCCGCCGGGGCCGATCTCCCACAGCAGACGTGCCTGTGCGAGAGGCCGTCCGCGGGCCATGTACTCGTCGTCGAGCGCGCCCACCCGCTGGGTGACCGTCCGGTTGAACCGCCGCACTGCGGCGATGAGTTCCGAGTTCATACACCTGACTTTAGTCAGGTATTGAGAAGAGACAACAGTCTGGGCGTACCCTGTCGCATGACGCTCGGGCCGGCACCGGCCTCGATCAGCACCCGCCGGCAGCCGTCGGCCTCCGCGTAGACCAGCCCGGTGGGCAGGTGCAACACCGCGAAGCGGCTGCTCGGCGTGCTGCACACGGAGGCCGGAGCGGCGGTTGTCAGTTCGTGCTTGACCGCCGTCCACTGGCTGGCGGAGAGCTTGCCGCCCGACTCGAACTCACCAGCTGGCTTCCCGCTGCCCTGTTCGCTCGCGGGAACCCGATAGACGCAGACGCGGACCTCCGTGCCATCGGCGGCCAGGGAAGCCGGGATGTCGTGCTGGGCACCGCCGGACTGGCCCGCCACCCACACCATGTCCGCCCACCGCTGGCTGCATCCGCTGGCCACGGCCTTGTCCGACTCGATTTCGCGCAGCACACGCGTCGTGACCCGCCTGGTCGTCAACTGTCCGTACGCGGCGCGGAACTCCCGGCGTGGCTTGCGACAAGCGTCGGTGGGAATGCCCGGTCGTACCCATCGGCCCTGTGCATCCAGGAGTGCCAGCCAGGGGACGAACGGCATTTCCTCGGTGCAGGCCCCGTTCGTCGGCTTCTCGTCGGGCAGCCGTAGGGCCACCATCAGCGTGGCCACGTCATCCGCCCGCTCCTCCACCGCGACCAGGTCCGAGCCGCCGCTGGGTCGCTGCTGAGGCTCGACCCGGCATACGACCGCGGCCACCGGCTGGAACCCCTCATCGATCCGGGGCAGCGAGAGACCCGCCTGGCTGTCGTCGGGCTCGACGACGGTCATGGCCGTGGCAGCGTCGCACGACTCCCAGTGCGAGTGAACCGTGAGCGCCCCTGGGAGGCGCGGCGACCCCGCCGTACCATCGCCGGCCGGCGCCGTGCGGGCGCAGCCGGCCACCGCCAACGCAAGGCCGACCACACATGCCGCTGCTCGGACCGTCATGGCAACCCCCACGTCGTCAGGTGCGGTCAACGCGGGTGAGACGACGGCCCGCCCACGCAGGTTCCACACACAACTCCGCGATGAGATCCGCCAGCCGGAGCCGGGCCCGCAGCAGCCGCCGTCCCTGGTCAGCGGCGCAGCGGCAGGCCGAGGTAGCGGGCGTAGTCGGCGAGGGCCGAGTCGACGCGTGACCGCAGCGTGTCATCGAACGGGGTCAGCGGGTGCACGGTCACCGTGACGGCCGTCTTGCCGATGGTCCGCTTCCAGGTGCCGACCACCCGGCCGCCGCGGACCACGGTCGGCTGAAAGACGCCGTTGCCGCCGGGGACGACAGCCGCGGCGTGCGCCGGATCGAGCATCAGCGTGCGGTCCTTGAAGCCGAGCAGGTATTCGTCGAAGCCGGGCAGCGTGTGCACGTCGTCGACCGGCTCGCGCGGCGCGTCGAGCAGGGCGGCGTCGACCACGGCCTCGGTGCCGTCGACCTCCACGGTGGCGAGGGCGTCGCCGGCCGCCGCGAGGCCTCGTTTGGCGTCGGTGACGGTCAGGCCCGTCCAGCGAGCCAGGTCGTGCCGGGTGACCGGGCCGTGGCTGCGCACGTAGCGCAGGGCGAGCAGGCCGAGCGCCTCGTCCCGGTCCGGGCGGTGCGGGTCGGGCACCCACTCGTCGAGCAGGGCGAACGTCTGCTCGGTGCCGACGTGCGGGGCGATGCAGGTGACGCCGCGCTGGGCGGCGTACCAGAGCAGGTGGTAGCCGCGCTGCCCGGCCGTGTCGATGCCGGCGGCGTTGAGCGTGGCCAGGCACTGGGCGCGGGTGAGCCGGCCGCCGCCGGCCAACGCCGTACCGAGCACGTCGGCGGCGCGGTCGGCGTCGACCTCGGTGAGCCCGAGCTGGGCGCGGCGGGTGGCGGCGCCGGCCAGGGTGCGCACGCCGGTCACCGCCAGCATCCAGTGGGCGTCGCGGGACGGCACGAGGTGGACCGTGCCGCGCATCGGCCAGGTCCGCAGTGCCTCCCGCCGCTCCAGCGCCGCCTGCACGTCGGCCTGGGTGCGCCCGGGCAGGCGTACGCCGAGCGACCACAGGCCGCTGGCCACGTCCTGGGCCTGCATGGCGCCGAACCACTCGACGACGCCGGCCACGCTGTCGGGGCGGCCCTGCGGGTGTGGGCGCAGCAGCAGACTGGTCATCCGCAGTGCGAGCGCCTCAGCGCCGGTGAGCCGTACGGGCACGGCCGCCCTCCCGTCGTCGGTGGACGGCCAGCATAGGCGGGCCCACCGACATCCTTCCCGATCGCGATCGGGACCCGGTCGGGCAGACACCGCTGCCGGCGGAAGTGCCTACCACGGGACGACGGCGTAGTCCTTGAGCAGCACGCCGTGCAGCGGGGCGCCAGCCTCGCCGCGGATGATCGGATCGTAGATCCGCGCCGCCGCGTCGACCACGTCCAGCGGCGGTCGCCAGCCGGCAGCCGCCCGGCGCGCCTTGATGAGGGCCGGATTCTCGTCCGTGATCCACCCGGTGTCGACCGCACACATGTACACGTGGTGTCGGGCCAGCTCGGCCGCGGCCACCCGGGTCAGCATGTTCAGCGCCGCCTTGCTGACAGAGGTGTGCGGGTGCCGGTCGGGCCCCGCACCACCCCCACCGAACCAGCCCTCCCGCCCGGTCACGTTCACCACGTACCGGTGGCCGGGGCCAGGTGCGGTCAGCGCCGGACGGAGCCGGTCAACGAGCAGAAATGGCGCCACCACGTTCACCAGCTGCACTTCGAGCAGCTCCACCGGGTCGATGGCGCCGATCCGGGCGGTCCAGGAGTTTTCGACCCCGGGGACAACCAGTGCGCCGGTGGCGTCGGTGATGGACGCAAGCTGTCGCCGGGATGTGTCGTCGACGGCGGCGAGGGCCGCGGTCCACTCCGGCGGCGGGGCATCGGGCCGGTAACCGGCCACCGACTCGACAGCCACCTCCCGAGGAGCAGCGATCAGCTCTGCCGCCACCAACGGCTGGTACGCCCACATTGGCCGGCGCACCGTCTGAGCCGCGTTGTTGACCAGAATGTCCAGCCGGCGGCCGCCCTCGGCCAACCGCTCCGCCAGCTCCAGCACCTGACGCGGATCCCGCAGGTCTGCGCCGACCACCCGCAGCGACGCCAGCCACTTGCCGGCATCCGGTTCCCGGGCGTAGCGACGGGCGGCATCTGCCGGGAAGCGGGTCACCACCGTGACCGCAGCGCCGTCCCGCAGCAACTTCAACGCCACCTGATAGCCGATCTTGACTCGGCCGCCGGTCACCACCGCACGTCGACCGGACAGGTCGGTGCCGGCCTTCCGGCGCCGCTGGTGCAGCTTCGCGCAGGTGGGGCAGAGCGCGTGGTAGAAGACATCGACAGTACGGAACCGGCCGCGGCAGACGTAACACCGGCGCTCCCGGCGGGTCCGGCCAACCCCGTCCGCATCGGCCGGCACCTCGACCGGGTCGGGCACCGGCGTACCCTCGACTCGCTCCACGGCGCCGGTGGCCGCACCGGCGACGACAGCCCGGTCGGCGGCCGCGGTCTGCCGGCGGCGGTTGGCCCGCCGCTGCCGCTGAGCATCCTTGACCAACCCGTCAACCGCGCGCTGCACCCGCTGGCGAACCGGGTCGTCGACGGGTAGCGCCCGGACCTCGCCGAGCACCCGCAACGCCGCTTCGACCTCGTCGCCGTTCATCGCCCCTTACCCTCACCCGGCCGGAGGTGGACGGGCCGGATTCGAACCGGCGTCCTCCGCATGAGCAGTGCGGCGCGTCGACCTCTGCGCTACCGCCACCCGGCAGGGTGGGACCCGACCGGACTCGAACCGGCATCCTCCGCCGTGACAGGGCGGCGCGACTACCCCTGCGCTACAGGTCCCACCGGTCCGGGATCCTAGCGGTCCTGATCAACCACCCGTCCGCACGCCCCGGCAGATCGGGTTACCCCACGCCGGGCTCGCGTGGTGGAGAACCCAGCGCGTGCAACGTGACCTGAGCAGCATCGACTGGGCGTCGTTGACGCACGCGTACGGCAGCGCCGAGGACGTTCCCGGCCTCATCCGTGACCTGCGGTCACCGGACGGCGAGGTCCGCAGCGCGGCGATGTACGAGCTGTACGGCAACATCCTCCATCAGGGCAGCCACCGCCCACGCGGTCCCGTTCCTGCTGGAGCTGGTGGCCGACCCCACCACGCCGGCCCGGCACGAAGTCATTCACCTGCTCGCCAACCTTGCTGTCCACGGCCTGCCGACCACCTACGAGGCGCTGCGCGCCTACGCCGGCGCGGAAGGATAGGAACGTGTCAGTGGTGTACTGGTTCGAGATCGAGCGGCCGGGTCACGGCGACAACCCGGAGGACTTCTGGACGTTCACCGACGAGGAGGAGGCCTTCGTCTCTGTGATTCGGGAGCGGACCGAGCCCTGGGCGTCGGACGGCATCTCGAGCCTGGTCAGCCGGCCCGAGGACGAGAGTTCCCTGCTGGTCGCCGTATCGCTGGTGGACGCCGGCCGCATCCTCGTCGATGTCGGGGTGCATCTGACCGGCGATCGAGTGCAGGGCGATCGATTGCACAGTGAGCTCTACACCCTCCCGGATGTGCCGTCCGCATGGGCGCTCGACCTCACTGGCGCAGTGGAGCAGCTGGGCCAGGCAGCCGCGGACTGGTTCATCGCCGCGCTGCGCAGACCCGTACTGCTGTACGTGTGGCTGAACGACGACCGCAACGCCTACGCTGCCCGGTACGCGTTCGCGGACACCGACGAAACGCTCTGCCAGGCGTGGGACGACCGGCTTGCCCCGAGGGGTAGGAAGAGGGATCTCATCGCGGCTGGTCACGTCCGCGGTCGGGGCTGGGTTCAGGTCGAAGGGCTCCCCGCGCCCGAGCTGTACGTGCACGTGCGGGGTGACCTCGACACCGCCGTCATCCCGGACGGCGCCCAGCCAACGTCCACCCGCGGCGGCCTCCCCGGGCTCTGGTACGAGTAGACCCCCCGACTCGGCGCAGGTATCGCCAGCTCGCGGGGCTCAAGGGCGCGTCTGGCAGGTCTTCGAGGTGTCGGTCTGGGATAACGGTGTCGGTGGTGACGTCGCGGACGGACAGGAAGCCGTCAAGCGCCATGGCCAGGTAGCGGTCGCCTGCCGGGCTGAAACCGGCGAGGTCGCGCCCGGCGAACGGTCGCAGCACGATTCGCTCGGCGTCCAGGCCGACCAGCATGGCGGGTGACGGATCAGGATGCAGCAGGGCCAGGCCGGTCCAGGCATCCGCGGGTCGGTGCAGGAACCAGGCGGCCTCCGGACCGGGCAATGGCATGCGATCGATGGTCGGGAGGACTTCTTTCGCCGAGCAGGAGCCTTCCCTGGCGCGGACAAAGCGCGGCGATTCTGGATCGGCCTGTCACGATGGGCGCTTGACCGGACATGGGACAGACGTGAGCTCCGGGACTGAGCACGAGGACCGCTTCCGGCGCGTCTACGCGGGCAACTTCCAGCCGCTTCTGGCCTACGCCATGCGGCGGGTCGAGCAACCCGAGGATGCGGCCGACGTGGTCGCCGAGGTCTTCCTCGTCGCCTGGCGGCGCAGCCGTGAGCTGCCGCCCGAGGCCGAGGTCCGGCTGTGGCTGTTCGGCGTGGCCCGGCGGGTGCTGGCCAACCACCACCGCGGCGGAGCGCGCCGGGAACGGCTGGGCGAACGGTTGCGGCACCGGCTGAGGGCCGCCGTCGGCGTCGACCCGGGCAGCGAGGTGCCCGAACGGCTCACGGTCCAGGCCGCGCTGGCCCGGCTGGGCGAGTTGGACCGGGAGGTGTTGATGCTGACCTTCTGGGAGGGCCTGGAGCCGCGGGAGGTCGCCGCGGTACTTCAGGTGAGCTCGGCTGCGGTCCGTACCCGGCTGTCGCGTGCCCGGGCTCGGTTGCGAGATCTCGTTGGTGACGACCACGGCCCACCCGGACATGTACTCGACGTCATGGCCGTACCGACCCCAGAGGAGGGCAGATGACCGACGAGCACCTCGACCGGATGGTGCGAGACGCCGACCCCTACCGGCCGGATGTCATCCGGCGCCTCGACGGGGCCGCGCAGAACCTCCTGGAGGAGATCATGTCCGTGCCGATCCTCGATCGCGTCGCCGAGCCGCCAGGCAACCGCTTCCGGGCGCGCCGCGGCCTGATGAGCGTCCTCGCCGGCGCGAGCGTCGCGGCCGCCATTCTCGCCGGTGTCTTCACCGTCTCGATCCTGAATGCCGATCAGCCCGAAGGCCGCCAGACGTCCCCGGCGACCGGCATCACCTCTGACGCAGCGAGAACCTACTCGGCGATGGAGCTCAAAGCGGCCGAGCAGAACCCGCGGCTGCTGATCGACCAGCCCGGCTGGAAGGCAACCACCGTCTACGGGTTCGCCGAGAAGGCGGGCACCATCAGGTTCAGCAAGGGCGGGCGGGAGCTGGAGATGAACTGGTACCCGGCCGAAGGGTACGAAGACCGCTACAAGGACCGGCTCCAGGTCAGCAATCCGGAGCCGGTAGAGGTCGACGGCTGGCAAGGCGACCTTTTCCGGTACGCCGCGGACGACTTCGCGGTGATGCTCCGGCCCCGCGACGGTTCCTTCGTCGAACTGCGGACCGGGGGTGGTTGGACGCGTAGCGAGTTCGATCGGGTTCTTGGCCACGTGGTCCAGGTCGACGCCCGTACCTGGCTGGCCGCGCTCCCGGCGGAGATCGTCACTCCGGGACGCGTAGCGGAGGAGGCGGCCAAGGTGCTCGCGGACGTGCCGCTTCCTCCCGGCTTCGACACCGCCGCGCTGACCGACCTCGGCACCAACGACGCCTACCAGTTCGGCGCCGGGGTGACCAGCCGCGTTGGCTGCGGGTGGATTGCCGAATGGCTGCGTGCGAAGAAGGCCGGCGACGACGCCGCCCTCCAACGGGCCGCCGACGCGTTGCGCAGCAGCCACAACTGGAAGGTGCTGCACGAGATGAACGACGAGGGTGACTGGCCGGAGGTGTTCTGGGAGACCGCGGACAAGGTAGCCGCCGGCAACCCGCCGCCCACGTACGGGCAGGCCCTGGGCTGCTGAACGTGACGTGGGTGCAGCCGGTGCCACGGAGCGCCGGCTGACCGGGCGAGCGGCAAGGGCCCGCCCGCCCGGGGTGCCGCCGGTCAGCCGGTGGGGCGCGCCTGCTCCGGCACGTCCACTTCGACGATCTCCCGTTGGACCTGTCCGTGGACCGGTCGCTCCTCGGCGACCTCGTGGCTGGTCAGCCGGACCCGCTCGACCGGGACCCGTTCCTTGACCGCCACCGGGTGCTCGGCGTGCAGCACCAGCTCGCGCTGGTCCTCGCCGGCCCCGGGTCGGACGTCACCGCGATCCGCCGCGGTGATCGGTTCGCGGACCACGGTCACCTCGTCGTGCTGGACCGGCACGCTGGTGTGGACGTTCTCGGTCACCACCCGCTTGCGCAGCCGGGCCGTGCCGACCGGCTCGCGCCGGGTGCCGACCCGCAGCCGTTCCTCCGAGCGGATCATCTCCGGTGGGCCCGACGGCCGTCGTGGTGACGGTTCGGGCTGCAGGGCCGCACTCCGCGCCGGCAGCTGGTAGTGCCGGTAGAGCGGGGTGAGCTGGTCCACGCCCAGCGGCTCGTCGGTGCCGCTCTCCACCGCTGGGGCGGTGCGGACCGTGGTCCTGTCGTACGGCAGCTGCACCCGGCCCTGCTGCAAGCGGGCGGTGTGCAGCGGGGCCATCGATTCGTGGCGGCCCGGGACGTCGGTCCGCACGCTGACCCAGGTGGGCTCGCCGGCGGCGTCGGCCCAGACCTGGCCCACGTCGCCGATTCTCGCGCCCGAGCGGTCCTGGACGTCCTGCCCGTACAGCGAGCGGATCTGCTGTTCGGTCAGTCGCATCGTTCGTCCTTCCTCTCACGGGTCATGGAGAGGATCCCCGCCGGGGCGGACGGCATGCCGGTGGAGTCGGACGAATAGGAGGAGAAGGAGCGGAAAGGCCTGATCGCGCTACGCCAGCCACGCTGCCGGCGGAGCGCGATCCCCCGTTCAGGTCCCCGGTGTCAGGCGGTGGGCCTGCCTGGACCCGGTGCGACCAGGATCCCCGGTGTCTGGTGTGCGGTCAGCGGTTCGGCAAGGAAATTGCGCAAATTTTGAGCTGTTTTTGAGCTACGGCAAACCGTTCGAGGAGCGCGAGCGGTGGCGTTTGTGGAGGCGTGCAAAGGGTAGTCGCGGGCGCTCATCCGGCACCGAGGAGGAAACGTCTGATGGCTGGCCAGGTCAAGGCCGCGGTGATCTATTACAGCGCGACCGGCATTACCTACCAGATGGCGCAGGCGGCGTGCGAGGCGGCCGAGGAGGCCCGGGCCGAGGTACGCCTGCGCAAGGTGCGTGAACTGGCGCCGGACGAGGCGATCCGCTCGAATTCGGGTTGGGAGGCGCACCACCTGCAGACCCAGAACGTGCCGGAGGCCCAGCCCGACGACCTGACCTGGGCGGACGTGGTGATATTCGGTTCACCCACCCGCTACGGCATGATCGCGGCGCAGCTCAAGCAGTTCATCGACACCACCGGCCCGCTCTGGGCGCAGGGCGCGCTGGCCAACAAGGTCTACAGCGCGTTCACCTCGACGGCCACCCTGCACGGCGGGCAGGAGGCGACGTTGCTGTCGCTGTTCACGGTCGTCTACCACTGGGGCGGCGTGGTGGTGACCCCTGGCTACACCGACCCCAGCCAGTTCGTCGCCGGCAACCCGTACGGTGCCTCGCACACCAGCAACAACGGGGAGATCGCCCCGGATCACCTGGCCCTGGCGGCCACCGCGTTGACCGCCCGGCGGGCGGTGCAGATCGGCGCCGCGCTGAAGCGGGGCCTGGCCAGCTGAAACCGGACCGACGGTTGGCGACCGGTGGTCGGACGGGGGCTCTCGGACCCGCCCGCACCACCGGTCGCTTCCGCCCTACCCGTGATCGGCCGGTCCACGCCCGGCCAGCGCCGGATGGGCCAGCAGGTGCCCGAGCAGGTCCGCGAGCACGGCCATGCCGTCGGGGCTGAGTACCGACTCGGGGTGGAACTGCACGCCGGCGAAGCCGGACCCGCGCAGCGCGTGCACCGCCCCGTCGTCCGGATCCCGGGACAGCTCGACCGGCCCGTACGCGGTGGGCACCCGGTCCGCGTCGGCGTGGGCGGTGAAGCTGGAGTAGAAGCCGACCCGGCGGGGCACGCCGAACACCGGTACGGTCCGCTGCAGGCCCTGGTAGGGCGCGTCGCGGCGGCGCAGGGGCAGCCCGAGCAGTCCGGCGAGCAGCTGGTGGCCGAGGCAGACCGCCATGGTCGGCCGGCCGCCGGCCAGCAGCCCGGCCAGCAGGGCGCGCATCGCCGCCATCTTCGGCTCGGCCAGGTCGTTCGGGTCGCCCGGTCCGGGGCCGACCACCACCAGGTCGTACGGTCCGACGGGGCCGGGACGGCACCAGTCGCGGCGGGTCACGGCCAGGCCGAGGGCGCCGAGCTGATGGGCGAGCATCCCGGTGAAGGTGTCCTCGCCGTCCACGATCAGCGCCCGGCGGCCGGCGAGCCCGGGCAGTGCGGTGGCGCCCGGGGTGCGCTGGTCCAGCCAGAACCGGGCCAGCGGCGCGTTGCGGGCGGCGAGCGCGGCGCGTACGTGCGGGTCGTCGGCGAGCCGGACGGCGGGGCCGGGGCCCGGTTGCGGCGCGTCGGGGCCGAGACCGAGCGCGGCGAGCACCCCGGCCGCCTTGGCGTGCGTCTCGGCCACCTCGCTGCTGGCGGTGGAGTGCCGGACCAGGGTCGCCCCGACCGGCACCCGCAGCTCGCCGGCGGGGGAGAGTTCGGCGGTGCGGATCAGGATCGGCGCGTCCAGGGTCTGCCGGCCCTCGGCGTCGCGGCCGAGCAGGGCGAGCACGCCGGCGTAGTAGCGGCGCCCGGTGCGCTCATGGCGGGCGATCACCCGGCAGGCGTTCTCCATCGGGCTGCCGGTGACGGTGGGGGCGAACATGGTCTCCCGCAGCGCCTCCCGGACGTCCCGGGAACACTGTCCGGCGAGCAGGTACTCGGTGTGTGCCAGGTGCGCCATCTCTTTGAGGTACGGCCCGACGACCTGGCCACCGTGCTCGGCGACGGTGGCCATCATCTTCAGCTCCTCGTCGAGCACCATGTACAGCTCCTCGACCTCCTTCGGGTCGTGGAGGAAGCGCAGCAGGGCGGCGCGGTCGGCGGATGCGCCGGTGTGCCGGAAGGTGCCGCTGATCGGGTTCATCATGACCAGGCCGTCGTCGACGCTGACGTGTCGTTCCGGGCTGGCCCCGACCAGGATCCGGGTGCCGGTGTGCACGACGAACGTCCAGTACGCGCCCCGCTCGCGCAGCAGCAGCCGGCGCAGCGCGGCCAGGGCCGCGGCCAGGGGGTCGCCCTGCACGGTGGCCCGCAGGGAGCGGTGGATGACGAAGTTCGCCCCCTCGCCGCGGCCGATCTCCTCGGCGAGGACCCGGTCGACGGTCGCCGCGTACTCGGCGTCGGTGAGGTCGAACGCCGCGTCCCGGGTGACCACGGGTGCGTCGGGCAGCGCGGCCACCACCTCGGCGAGGGGGATGCGCCGGTGCCCCTCGACCAGCAGGCACTCCAGGGGGGCGCCGTCGTCGACGCAGGCGAACCCGCGTTCGGCTATCTGCCGGTAGGGCACCAGCGCCAGGGTGCGTGGTCCGGGGCCGCCCTCGGGCAGCGGGATGTCGGCCAGCTGTTCGGCGGTGCGTACCGTACCGGTGAGCAGGTCGAGGTGGTCGGCGTCCGCGCGGCGGATGAGCGCGAACGGGCCGGGGTCGGCGCCGGCGGTGAGTGCGGCGAGCGGGTCGTGCGGGCTGGTCATCGGTCTCCTCGGTGGGCCGGTGGCCGCCGGCGGGGCGACCCGGGATGCCGGGGAGAGACCGGCGGCCGCCTCGTGGGGCGGCCGCGTGGGGAAGCTACGCGCGGGGGTGGGCCGCCGGGTCGGCGGGCCACCAGGAGCACAGCTGCGCGAGCATGGTGATCACTGTACGGGATGGCGACGACGCGGGGAACCTGATCGCCGGGGACGGCTGCCCCGGCAGGCGCGGATCTTGGCTTGGACGCCCCGCCCGGCGGGTACGTTGGCGGCGATGAAGATTCTCGCGCTCGACCTGGGCACCTCCTCCGTGCGGGGAGTCGTGCTGGACGTGGACGCCGGTCCGCGTGGCGGCGCGTTGGCCCGGCGGAAGGTGCGGCTGGCCACCGGCGAGGACGGCACCGGCACGCTGGACGGGGCCGGCTACCTGGCGTGCCTGGTGGACTGCCTGGACGAGCTGGCCGCCGGCGGCCACCTGGGTGACATCGAGCTGGTCGCGACCTCGGCGCAGTGGCACTCGGTGCTGCCGCTGGGCGGCGACGGCGAGCCGCTCGGCCCGGTGCTGACCTGGCTGGACACCCGGCCGGAGCCGCTGACCGGGGCGCACGGGCCGGACGACGCGGCGGCGTTCCACCAGCGGACCGGCACCTGGTGGCACCGCTGCTACTGGACGGTCCGGCTGCCGTGGCTGCGGGAGCGGACCGGCGGACGGGTCGCCCGGTTCGTCGGGCTGGCCGAGTACGTGCTGGGTGCGTTGCTCGACGACGCGCCGATGTCGGTGTCCATGGCCTCGGGCGCCGGGCTGCTCGACCTGCGCCGGGCGGACTGGGACGTGGAGGCGTGCGACCTGGCCGGGGTCCGCGCCGGGGAGCTGCCGGCCCTGGCACCGCCCGGGTGGTGCGGCCGGCTGCGCCCCGGGTACGCCCGGCGCTGGCCGCAACTGGCCGGCGCCCGCTGGGCCGACCCGGTGGGCGACGGCGCGGCCTCCAACGTCGGCTCCGGCTGCGTCGACCCGTCCCGGGCGGCGGTGACCGTCGGCACCTCCGCCGCGGTACGTCTGCTCGAAACGGCGCCGGCTGGGGCGGAGCTGCCGCCACTGGCCGAGCAGCTGTGGCGGTACCGGGTCGACCACCAGCACGTGGTGACCGGGGCGGCGTACTCCAGCGGTGGGAACCTGTACGCCTGGGCCAACCGCGAGCTGCGCCTGCCCGCGGGCGCCGAACTGGAGGCGGCCCTGGCCCAGGCGGCCGGGGACCTGCGGATCCTGGCCAATCCCCGGTTCGGCGGCGACCGGCCGCCCGGCCTGGCGCCCGCCGGCTGCGGCGAGCTGCGCGGGCTGAGCTTCGGCACCACCGCGGTCGACCTGCTCGCCGGGTTGATGACCGGCCTGTGCCGCCTGGTCGCCGACGACCTGGCCGTGCTGGAGTCCGGGTTGGACCGTCCGACCGAGGTGGTGCTCGGCGGCGGGGCGATGGCCGCCTCTGCCTGGTGGCGTCGGGCGTTCGCCGCTGCCCTGGCCCCGCGTACGGTGCGTCACCAGCGCAATCCGGAGGTCGGGGCGACCGGTGCGGCGCTGGTGGCGTTGGGCCGGATCGCCGAGGCGGCGCATCTCGGGGGCATCAGCCGGACGGACGAGCCGGACGCGCCGGAAACGGCCGGCGACGCCGTGCCGCGCTGACCTTCCTGGTCGCGCGACCATTCGGCCCGTTGACACCGCCCACCGGCCTGGTTGGATGGACTGGGCCACCGGCGTCGCTGGTGCAGTCGAGGGGGACCGAGGAGGGAACAGCGTGGGGGCAGGTCCCGACCCAGCTCGTGGACCGGGCTCGCGTCCACACCGGTCGGGTGGTCGGGTGGTGCCGCATCGGCGGCATTCGGGCCTGTGGCTGCGGGACTGGCGGCTGCGCACCAAGCTCGTCACCGTACTGGTCATCCCGTCCCTGGCGTTCCTGGTGCTGGCCGGGGTGCAGACCCGGGGCCTGGTGGGGCAGACCACGGCGCTGAGCGACTTCGCCCGGCAGGTGGGCATCGGCCGGCAGATCACCGCGGTGGTGGACCGGTTGCAGCAGGAGCGGGACCGTTCGGCGGGAGAACTGGCCGCGTTGCGTCGCACGGGCGGCAGCGCCGACCGGGACGCGGCGGTGACCGCGTTGCAGCCGTTGCAGGCCGCCGCCGATCAGGCGTTCGCCGAGCTGCGTACGGCGGCGGAGCCGCTGGCCGACGCGGACGCCGGCTGGCGGGTCGCGTACTCGCAGGTCCTGGAGGCGTACGACCAGATCGGTTACATCCGTTCGGCGATCCCGCCGGCGGTGCTCAGCAGCGACACCATCCTCAGCAGCTACCACCGGGCCATCGCCGCCCTGCTCAACCTGCTGGCCGAGCCGTCGCCCGGCGACGACCAGCGGGCGCTCACCGACGCGGTGCTGCGTTACGTGCAGCTGGCCCGGGTCAAGGAGTTCTCCTCCCGGATCCGCGCCGAGCTCTACGCGGCGGCCCGCGCCGGCCGGTACGAGGTCGACGACCAGGCCACCCTGACCGACCTGCGGGCCCAGCAGTTGACCGCGTTGGGCGCGTTCCGGGTCGCGGCGACCGCGGAGCAGGTCGCCCGCTACGACCAGGCCTCGCGGGATCCGGCGTTCACGTCGGCCGCGGCGCTGGAGGAGGAGACGCTGCCCTCGGCCACGGGAGAACCGGCGGTGCTGCCCGCGCCGCAGTGGTGGGCGGCCAGCGAGCTGCGGCAGGGGCTGTTGCGGGAGGTGGAGATCGAGGTGCTCGGCGACGCGGTACGCCGGGCCGACGGGGCCAGCGCCCGGCAGCTGCGGACCACCCTGCTGGTGGTCGGCGGCATCGTCGCGGTGTTGCTGGTCGCGGTGCTGATCTCGCTGCTGGTGGGGCGTTCCCTCGCCCGTTCCGTGCGGTTGCTGCGCGGGCAGGCGTTGCGGATCGCGCAGGTCGAGCTGCCGCACACGCTGGACCGCCTGCGCACGGTGGACCGGGCGGTCGGCGCGATCGAGGTGCCGCCGGCGGTGGTCCGCTCGCGTGACGAGATCGGGGAGCTGGCGGAGGCGTTCGTGGCGGTGCACCGCAGTGCGGTGGACGTCGCGGTGGAGCAGGCGCTGATGCGGCGCAACGTCAATGCGATGTTCGTCAACCTGGCCCGGCGTAGTCAGGTGCTGGTCGAGCGGCAGCTGGAGCTGCTCGACGAGCTGGAACGGGAGGAGAGCGACCCGGAGCAGCTGGAGAACCTGTTCCGGCTCGACCATCTCGCCGCCCGGATGCGGCGTAACGATGAGAGCCTGCTGGTGCTGGCCGGCACGGAGTCCAGCCGGCGGTGGCACCAGCCGGTCGGCCTGGGCGCGGTGCTGCTCGCGGCCAGCGCGGAGATCGAGCAGTATCAGCGGATCCGCCATGACACCCGCGACGACCTGTACGTCGTCGGGCATGCCGTCGGCGATCTGGTGCACCTGTTCGCGGAGTTGTTGGAGAACGCCACCGCCTTCTCCCGGCCGGACACGGTCGTGCAGGTCCTGGCGCGGTCCGACGGGCCGGGCGCGCTGGTGGAGATCGTCGACCAGGGGCTCGGCATGAGCCCGACCGCTCTGGCGGAGGCGAACGCGCTGCTGGCCCAGCCGGCGGCGGCCGACGTGGCGGCTTCCGAGCGGATGGGTCTGTTCGTGGTCAGCCACCTGGGGGCCCGGAACGGGGTCGAGGTGCGGTTGCGGGGTGGCCGCGAGGGACTGGCGGCGTCGATCCGGCTGCCGGCCGCGCTGCTGGCGCCGGCGCCGGCGGTCGAACTGGATCCGCGGGTCTCGCCGCGGCTGCTGACTCCGCACGTCGCCGCGGGGTCCCGGCCGGCGCCCGGCGGCGGCCGGTCCGCCGTACCCGGGTTCGGGCTGGCCGCAACGGGCGGGCTGCCCGCGTCGCCGGGGACAGGGTTGCCGGCGGCGGGCCGTTCGCCGGTGCCGCCAGGGGTGGGGCTGCCGGTGGCGGGGCACCGTCCGGAGGCGCCGCCGGCGGCGGTGCGCCCTGGTGCGCCGGCCGGATCTGCGCCTGCCGGATCCGCGCCGACCGTGCCGCGGCCGGCCCGCCCGGTGCCGGTGCGGGCGGAGGACGTGCTGGCCCCGGCGGCCGGAGCGCCCGCCGCGGGTGGTTGGTTCAGCCGCCACGGCCCGTCGGCGGCGGCGCGGCCGGTGCCGTCGTCGCCCGCGGCACCGCCCAGCGCGAGAACCAACGAGCGGGGGCTTCCGGTGCGGGTGCCGATGGCCCAGCTCGCCGCGGTCACCCAGCCCGCCCGCCCGGACGTGCCGGCCCCGCGTCACGAGCCGGATCCGGAGGCGGCCGGCGGCATGCTGGCCCGCTTCTACCGTGGGGTGCGACAGGCCGAGGCCGAGGAGACCACCGAAGTGTTCATGCCGCCCGCGGGCGTGCCCAACGAAGGGGGACAAGAGTGACGACGACGTTGAGCCAGGAGGCACGTGACCTGAGCTGGCTGGTGAACGCGTTCGCGGAGCGGGTCCCGGGGGTGGCGCACGCCGTGGTGGTCTCCTCCGACGGGCTGCTGGTGGCGATCTCGGCGCACCTGCCCCGCGACCACGCGGACAAGCTGGCCGCGGTGACCTCGGGTCTGATGAGTATCACCGCGGGCGCGGCGCAGATGTTCGACGGGGACGTGGTGAAGCAGACCGTGGTGGAGATGGGCCGCGGCTACTTCCTGGTGATGCAGATCCGGGACGGTTCGATCCTGGCGACGCTGGCCGGCGCGGAGGCCGACATCGGGGTGGTCGGCTACGAGATGGCGCGGCTGGCCAAGCAGGCGGGGGAGATGCTCACCCCGGCGCTGCGGGCGGAGCTGCAGCAGGCGTTGCCCCGTTGAGCGGGGACGGCCCGGCCGGCGGCGGTGTGCCCCGGCCGGGCCACGGACAGCCTAGAGGCCGTTGTCCCGGATGACGGTGCGGTACCAGTGGGCGCTGCGCTTGAGCACCCGGCGTTGGGTCGGGTAGTCCACGTAGACCAGGCCCCAGCGCTGGTCGTAGCCTTCGGCCCACTCGAAGTTGTCCAGCAGCGACCAGACGTGGTAGCTCTCCAGCGGCACGCCGTCGCGGATCGCCCGGTGGGCGGCGGCGAAGTGGTCGCGGAGGAAGTCGATCCGGGTGGCGTCGTCGACGGTGCCGTCCGCGGCGAGGGTGTCCGGGCAGGGCAGCCCGTTCTCGGTGATGGTGAGCGGGATCGTGCCGTAGTCGCGGGTGACCCGGGTGAGGATGTCGTACATCCCCTCGGGGTAGAGCTGCTGCCAGCTCGCCTCCGAGGTGGGCCATCTGCGTACCGTGTCGCCCTGGTCGGTGACGTAGATGGGCGTGTAGTACTGCACGGCGAGCAGGTCGACCGGGCTGGAGATGATCTTCAGGTCGCCGTCGCGGATGCCGCGGGCCAGGCGGCTGTCCGGGCCGAGGTCGGCCAGCACATCCTCCGGGTAGGCGCCCTTGAGGATCGAGTCGAGGTAGAGCCGGTTCTCGTAGCCGTCGTACAGCCGGGTCGCCGTGGCCGCCTCGGCGGTGTCGTCGGCGGGGTAGCAGGGGTGCAGGTTGAGCGCGGGGCCGATCCGGGTCTTGGCGCCGGTGGCGCGCAGCGCGCGTACGGCGAGGCCGTGGGCGAGCTGGAGGTGGTGGGCGACGAGGTAGGCCGCGTCGGGGTCCTGCCGGCCGGGCGCGTGGTGGCCCCAGATGTAGCCGTTCTGCACCACGGTCTTCGGTTCGTTGATGGTCAGCCAGTCCGGCACCCGGTCGCCGAGGGCGCGGAAGACGATGTCGGCGTACTCGGCGAAGCGTTCGGCCGTGTCCCGGTTCTCCCAGCCGCCGGCGTCCTGCAGCGCCTGGGGAAGGTCCCAGTGGAACAGGGTGGCCATCGGGGAGATGTCCCGCTCGTGCAGCCCGTCGACGAGGCGGCGGTAGAAGTCGAGGCCGCGCTGGTTGGGCCGGCCGGACCCGTCGGCCTGGACACGTGACCAGGAGATGGAGAACCGGTAGCTGTGCAGGCCCAGGTCCCGCATGAGGTCGAGGTCCTCGGCGTAGCGGTGGTAGTGGTCGGCGGCGACGTCGCCGGTGTCGCCGTTGCGGGTGCGCCCGGGGGTGTGGCTGAAGGTGTCCCAGACGGACGCGCCGCGGCCGTCCTCTTTGGCCGCACCTTCGATCTGGTACGCGGAGGTGGCCGCGCCCCAGCGGAAGCCGGGCGGGAAGCGCAGCGGCCCGTGCGGGGCCGCGTCACCGTCGGGGTCGGGGGTGGCGTCGCAGCCGGCGACGAGGGCGGCGGTGGACGCGCCGGTCCCGGCCGCGCCGGCGCCGGCGAGCCCGGCACGGGCCGCGCCGGCAGCGGTCGCGGAGAGGGCGGCGCGGCGGAGCAGGCGCCGTCGGGTGAGTAGCGACATGGACGATCTCCTCGAAGTGACTGGCCACCCTGGCCGGGAGCGCTCCCAGCATAGGTCAGGCGTGGCCGGCCGCCTCCCGTGGGTGGATCACGGTCCAGCATGCGGACCGGGTGCGGGTGGCGGCCGGTGGTGAGTGGCGTGGGTGTCGCTCGGGGGCGCGGGGCGAGCGGGGAGGCGGGGCAGATAGCGAAAGGAGGCCGATCGGGCGGCGCTCGCGCCTGTCCCGTCGGCCTCTTTTCCCGTCGACAACCGGGGTCTAATGTGTGGGGACGGGGGAGGGCAACCCCCGTCCCCACGAGTGGTGCACACACGCACGAGCGGAATTGGCGTTCTTGTCGTGCGTGTCGCGCGGGAGCCGGGCCACGCGAGTGGCTCTGGTTCCACCTCCCTCCATGCCGGTGGGTGATGGCTGACGGCGGTGTCCGGGCTGGCCCGTCGTCAGCCTCCTGGCCTGACGAGTTGGGGACACGGTGGGTTCCCCAACGAACTCGGACTTACATACCGGTCGATGGAAGCGCTCCCATCGGCGTTGCTTGCGACTGTAACGCCCGTCACCGGTTTGTGAAAGCCCCTGAACGAGATCGAAACATGGACGTGGCTGATTGGCCGTGCGTTGTGGTGGGAGCGCTTCCATGTCACACTCTCCCCACCAGACACGGAGCCAGTTCGCGCGAGCGTGGGTCGCCGAGGGCACCCGGTAATCCCGGTGCGGCGCCTGCGATCCCCGGTACGACCGGGTCGACCACCTTCCCGGGCGCTTCCGTCCCCCCGCTCCGCCCGTCGGCGCGTGGAGGCGCCCCGCCGGGGCCGCACGGTCCCGGCCCGGTCCGAGGAGACACCGCGCACATGAGACTCATGGCCAGACGTCGCCGCATGGCGATGTTCGCCGCCACCGCCGTCGCCATCGGCGGGGTGGCCCTGCCGGCCGGCGCCGCGCAGGCCGCCCCGGCCTGCGACGTGACGTACGTGACGAACGACTGGAACGACGGCTTCACCGCCAACATCGACATCAGGAACCTGGGCGACCCGGTCAACGGCTGGACGCTGAAGTTCACCTTCCCGAACAGCGGCCAGCGCGTGACCCAGGGCTGGTCGGCCAGGTGGAGCCAGTCCGGCAACCAGGTGACCGCGACCAACGAGTCGTGGAACGGCAGCCTCGGCACCGGCGCCACGACCAACATCGGCTTCAACGGGGCCTACTCCGGCAGCAACCCGAAGCCCACCTCGTTCACCCTCAACGGGGTCACCTGCAACGGCGCCCCCGCCAACAAGCCGCCCACGGTCGCCCTCGAGGTGCCGGCCGGGCCGTTCGTCGCGCCGGCCAACGTGCCGCTGACGGCCACCGCCAGCGACCCGGACGGCACGATCAGCAAGGTCGAGTTCTACCGCAACGGCCTGCTGGTCAACACCGACACCACCGCCCCGTACGCCTACACCCTGGACAGCCTGCCCGCCGGCAGCTACACGGTGCAGGCCAAGGCGTACGACAACCTCGGCGCCAGCGCGGTGGCCGAGAGGTCCTTCACGGTCAACCCGGCCACCGGGCCGGCCCTGGTCGCCACCCCGTCGGCGTTGAGCGTGAACGAGGGCAGTAGCGCCACCTTCAACCTGAAGTTGAGCGCCGCGCCGAGCGGCAACGTCCCGGTGACCTTGACCCGCAGCGGCGACACCGACATCAGCGTCTCGCCCACCACGGTCACCCTGACGCCGACCAACTGGAACACCGGCGCCACGGTCACCGTCGCGGCGGCGGAGGACGCCGACACCGTCAGCGGCACCGCGACGGTCACCGCCTCCGCCGCCGGCCACACCCCCGCGACGATCACGGTCACTGAGATCGACAACGACGTGCCCGGCGGGGACAACGACTACCTCAAGAAGTTCCTCGACCAGTACAACAAGATCAAGAACTCGGGCTACTTCAGCCCGGAGGGCGTGCCGTACCACTCGATCGAGACGCTGATCGTCGAGGCCCCCGACCACGGCCACGAGACCACCTCGGAGGCGTTCAGCTTCTGGATCTGGCTCGAGGCGCAGTACGGCCGGGTCACCCAGAACTGGGCACCGTTCAACAACGCCTGGACGGTGATGGAGAAATACATAATTCCGAATCATTCCGACCAGCCGACGGCCGGCGCCCCCGGCACCCCCCAGTACGCGGCGGAGTACAACCAGCCCAGCCAGTACCCGTCCCAGCTGCAGCCCGACGTGCCCGTCGGCCAGGACCCGCTGCGCAACGAGCTGCAGTCCACCTACGGCACCGGCGACATCTACGGCATGCACTGGCTGCTCGACGTCGACAACAGGTACGGCTACGGCCGCTGCGGCGACGGCACCACCCGCCCGGCCTACATCAACACCTTCCAGCGAGGTCCGCAGGAGTCGGTGTGGGAGACCGTGCCGCAGCCGACCTGCGACACCTTCAAGCACGGCGGTCAGTACGGCTATCTCGACCTGTTCATCAAGGAAGCCAACGCCCCGGCCAAGCAGTGGAAGTACACCAACGCCCCGGACGCGGACGCCCGCGCCGTGCAGGCCGCCTACTGGGCGCTGACCTGGGCCAAGGCGCAGGGCAAGCAGGCCGACGTCGCCGCCACCGTGGCCAAGGCCGCCAAGATGGGCGACTACCTGCGCTACTCGCTGTTCGACAAGTACTTCAAGAAGATCGGCAACTGCGTCGGTCCCACCACCTGTCCGGCCGGCACCGGCCGCGACTCGGCGCACTACCTGCTCTCCTGGTACTACGCCTGGGGCGGCGCGTACGACACGTCGCAGAACTGGTCGTGGCGCATCGGCTCCAGCCACAACCACTTCGGTTACCAGAACCCGCTCGCGGCCTGGGCGCTGACCAACGTGCCCGAGCTCAAGCCCCAGTCGGCGACCGCGGTCGCCGACTGGCAGAAGAGCTTCGACCGGCAGCTGGAGTTCTACACCTGGCTGCAGTCCGCCGAGGGCGGCATCGCCGGCGGCGCCACCAACAGCTGGGACGGCAGCTACGCCCAGCCGCCGGCCGGCACCCCCACCTTCTACGGCATGTTCTACGACGTCGCCCCGGTCTACCGGGACCCGCCGTCCAACCAGTGGTTCGGCATGCAGGCCTGGTCGATGCACCGCATCGCCGAGCTGTACCTGCAGACCGGCAACACCAAGGCCAAGGCGCTGCTGGACAAGTGGGTGCCCTGGGCCATCGCCAACACCACGCTGGGCACCAACTGGTCGATCCCGTCCGACCTGCAGTGGACCGGCCAGCCCAACACCTGGAACCCGACCAACCCGCAGCCGAACACCAACCTGCACGTCACGGTGACCAAGGGCGGCCAGGACGTCGGCGTCGCCGCCGCGTACGCCCGGACCCTGATCGCGTACGCGGCCAGGTCCGGCAACACCGCCGCCAAGAACACCGCGAAGGGGCTGCTCGACGCGCTCTCCGCCGCCACCGACGCCAAGGGCGTCTCCCGGCCGGAGACGCGGGAGGACTACAACCGCTTCGACGACGTCTACAACTCCAGCACCGGCCAGGGCCTCTACGTCCCGTCGGGCTGGACCGGCAAGATGCCCAACGGCGACGCCATCGCCGCGGGCAAGAGCTTCCTGGACATCCGCTCCTTCTACAAGAACGACCCCGACTGGCCGAAGGTCGACGCGTACCTCAAGGGCGGGCCCGCGCCGACGTTCAACTACCACCGGTTCTGGGCCCAGGCGGACGTCGCCATGGCGTACGCCGACTACGGCACCTACTTCCCCGCCGGGTGAGGTGACCACTCCGCCACGGGTGGCCGGCCCACCCGTGGCGGAGGCCGACCGGGCCGAAGGGGGAACGCAGTGGGACCGGTCGGTGGACGGCCTGATTCCCACGGTCAGGCCGGGTGGGTCGGCCGTCCGGACGACGCAGCGGACGTGCCGGCCCACCCATGCGTCCGTAGACGAAGTTGCCGCGAAAACGCCTGCGAAAAACCGGCCTTTACGGGATCACATGAGGGCCGTGGAGGGAGTAACGTATTTCACCGGAGAGGCCGCTCCCCCCGTGGCGGCCTCTCTTTCAATTTCCCCGCCCGCCGTCCGCATCGGACGCCAAGGCCGGGTGCCGCAAGCCCGGATGCCCGGCCGGCAGCGACCGCCGGATCACCAGCCAACTCACCGCCAGCGCCGCCGCGACCAGCGGCCAGGTCAGCGCCACCCGGGCCACCACCAGGGCGACCACCTGACCGCCGAGCCACAGCGGCACGAACACCACCACCCGCAGCACATAGGTCGCCGCCCACACCCAGCTGCCCCGGCCGTACGCGCGCAGCAGCGCCGGATCTCGCCGCCACCGGCCGCGCTGGCCCAGCGCCGTGCCGACCACCACCCCCAGCAGCGGCCAGCGCACCACGATGCTCACCACCCAGGCCAGCGCGCTGGCCGCGTTGGACAGCAGCTGCACCAGAAAGAAGTCGCTGGCCCGACCGGTGCGCAGGGCGATCAGCGCGGCCACGCAGACGGCGAGCAGACCGACCAGCACCGAGCGTGGGCGGTCGCCGCGCCGCAGCCGCCAGCCGGCCACCGCCGCCCCGGCCAGCACCGCGGCGGCCACCCCACCCCACAGCCCGGCGGCCAGCCAACCCACCGCGAACGCCACCGGCGGCAGCGTCGCGTCCAGCGCGCCCCGCCGCCCGCCGAGCAGGTCCGCCAGGGACTCCGGCCGGTCCCGGGTCGGCCGTTGCCGCTCCGGCGTGCTGGTCACCCGCCCACCTCCTCCGCTCGCCTTCCCCAACCTATCCGCGCCACGGCGGCTCAACGCGCGCGGCAGCCCCTCGGCCGTTAAGTTGTGCGGGTGCGCGAGACGGCGAGGGGTTGGACGGCGGTCTGGTTGGTCGTGCTGGCCCTGGCCCAGGCCGTCGCGCTGCTCCTGCTCTGGCGGATCGCCGTGCACACCGCGCTCGGGCAGTGGATCGACACGGTCGCGCTGACCGGCAACCGGATCGGCCAGGATCGCATCGACGGGCCGGTCAACCGGATCCTCAACGCCATGTCGGTGGTGTCACTGCTGGCGGCGACCGCGGTGATCGGGTTCATCGCGCTGATCCGCAACCGCAAGACCCTCGCGGTCACCACGACCCTGCTGATCGCCGGCGCGAACCTCAGCACCCAGCTGCTCAAGTACCACCTGGCCCGCCCCGACCTCGGCATCGACCCGGAACGCGCGGCGGCCGGCAACAGCCTGCCCAGCGGGCACACCACGGTGGCCGCGTCGGTGGCGGTCGCGCTGATCCTGGTGCTGCCCCCGAAGGTACGGGCGCTGGGAGCGTTCCTCGGCGCCGGCTACGCGGCCGCCGCCGGCGTGGCCACCCTCTCCGCCGGGTGGCACCGGCCCAGCGACGCTGTCGCCGCGTACCTGCTGGTGGGGGGCTGGACGGCGGTCGCCGGGCTGCTGCTGCTGGTCTTCCAGCGCGAACGGGCGGCCAGCTCCTCGGCCGACGCGCACCGGGGCGCCGCCGCCGTGCTCGGCCTCGGCGGCGCGCTCGCGCTCGTCGCGTCCGGGCTCGCGCTGTCCTGGCTGGCCCGGCTCGCCGACATCCCCGCCGACGAGCTCACCCGCCGTCCGCTCTTCGTCGGGTACGCGGGCAGCGCGGCCGGGATCGCCGGAACGATCGCCGTGGTGGCCGCGCTGGTCCTGGCGGTCGTGCACCGCCTGGTGCCCCGCCACAAGGGCTGAGTCAGCGGTAGAAGGTGCCCACCATCGTGCCGCTGGCGATCTCCTTGTCGGTCAGTGCCCGGCGCACGTCGGGGACCTGCGGCGCGTCCGGCAGCTCCAGCGGGCGCTCGAGGGCGTAGAGGCGGAAGAAGTACCGGTGCGGGTCCTCGTGCTGCGGCGGGTGCGGGCCGCCCCACCCGGTGGTGCCGAAGCCGTTCGGCCACTCCCGGCCCCCCTCGGGCACGGCGCCCTCGCCGACCCCGCGGGACTGCGGCGAGATCCCGGTCACCAGCCAGTGCAGGAAAGGCGTCTTCCCGGCGTCCGGGTCCTCGACGAACAGGATCAGCTCCTCGGCCGAGTCGGGCACCTGGGACCACTCCAGCGGCGGCGAGACGTTCCCGCCCTCCCGGGCGAAACGCCCCGGAAGCAGGTCGTGGTCGTTGAAGGCGGTACTGCGGAGCATGATGCCGGCCATCGTGCGGCGCCTCCTCTCCTCGTCCCGCGGCGCGTACCCGGCCCGGCGGCGACGAAACGGCGGGATGGCAGGCTGGCCCGGCCGGCAACGAACGGGGGAGGCGGAAGTGGAAATGGTACGCATGGCCTTCCGGGACGAGTGCGCGCGGCTGGAGGAGGTGCTGCGTGGCCTCGACGAGGCGGACCTGGACCGGCCCACCCCCTGCCCGCCCTGGGCCGTGCGGGACCTGCTCGCGCACGTGCGTACCGGCGTGGGACGGCTGGTCGACATGCTCGCCGCGCCGGCCCCGCAGCGGGCCGAGGTGGACGCGGCCACCTACTTCGGGACGGCCAAGTTCACCCCGGAGGTGGACAGCGCCCGGATCGACAGCGCCCGCCGCGAGGCACGCGCGCTGCCCGGCGTACGCGAGGTGGCCGACGGCTTCGCGCGGGCCTGGCGAGCCACCGACGCGGCGGTCGCCGCGCAGCCGCCGGGACGGCTGGTGCGTACCCGGCACGGGGACCCGATGACGCTCACCGAGTTCCTGCGTACCCGGGTGGTGGAGGTCGGGGTGCACGGCCTGGACCTGGCCGACGCGCTGGCCCGGCAGCCGTGGCTGACCCCGACGGCGGCCGAGGTGGTGGCGGACCTGCTGTCGGACGGCCGGCCGGTGCCGGACGGGCTGGGCTGGGATCCGCTGACCCTGGTGCGCAAGGCCACCGGGCGGGCCGCGCTCACCGACCGGGAGCGGACACTGGTCGAGCGGGCCGACTTCCGCTGGCTGTCCTTCAGCGGCTGACCGTCGGCGGGTCAGCCGTCGGCGCGTTCGGCCGGGGCGGTGCGGCGCAGATGGTCCAGCACGATCGGGTCGATGCGGCCGGGAACCAGGCGCTCCTCCAGGTTCTCCACGCCGGCCCAGGAGGCCAGCGCGTCGTCCAGGCCGGCCGTCCCCACCGGGTGCCCGCCGGCGGCCAGCAGCGCGGCCACCTCGTCGGCGAGCGGGCCGGTGAGATCGCGCAGCGTGGCCGGGTCGGGCCGGCCGAAGAGCATCGTGTGGATGTCGAGCAGGCGACCCAGCTCGGCGACCGGGTCGGGATGGTCGTCGACCCGTAGGTCGACCAGTTCGTCGCCGCTGCCGGCGTAACCGCCACGGCGCTGCACCACCAGCAGACCGGCGCTCTGCCGGCCCCGCCGGTCACCGCCGGCCCGGTCGCCGGCGTGCAGCGCGGCCAGCAGCCGCTGCGGGAAGGGCAGCTCCGCGCCACCCAGCCAGGCGTCCCGGATCGCGTCGATGACGTGCGCGCCGGCCAGGATGTTGCCCTGCGTGGCCCAGCCGTCCCCGGCCTGGCCGCCGGCCCACGGGTGGCAGCGCGGCCCGGTCCAGGTGGCGCCGTCGCCGGTGGCCCCGACCACCCCGAGCTGCCGGTCGTCGCGGCCCGGGTCGGCGGCGGTCAGGCCGGCGACCACGTCCGCCGGGGCGACTCCGGTGCGTAGCAGCGCCAGCCCCTGCGCGCGGTAGGCCAGGTTGACGTGCGCCTGGGTGGCGACGGCGCCCACGTCGGCCTCCGCGGCCGGGACCAGCGCGCCGGCGGCGAGGAACTTGCTGGCCACGGCGACGCCGTGCAGGCGGCCGTCGGCGGAGCGGGCGACAATCGAGAAAGTCATTCGCGGATGTTAGCGCCGGGGTGGGCGCCGTCGTGTCCGCCGTGCGGCCGAGCAGAACGGCCGCGGGGGTGCCCGCCACACGGCCGGGGTCAGAACGGCGGCGCGGCGGCCTCCGGCGGCTTGCCCCACGCTCGGCGGGCGTCGGCCACGGCCACCGCGGAGGGCGCCGCCGCGGTCGTCCTCGCCGACCTGAACGCCGACGCGGCCCGCACGGTGGCCGAGGCCATCGGGCCCGTCGCCCACGGCGTGCGGGTGGACGTCGCCGACGAGACGCAGGTCCGTGCGCTGGTCGAGGAGACCGAGCGGCGGTACGGCCGGATCGACCTGTTCTGCGCCAACGCCGGGGTGGCCACCGGCGGGGGAGTGGACGCCCCCGATGCCGACTGGGAACGGTCCTGGCAGGTCAACGTCATGGCCCACGTGTACGCCGCCCGGTCGGTGCTGCCGGCGATGCTGCGCCGCGGCTCGGGGCACCTGCTCTTCACCTGCTCCGCGGCGGGGGTGCTGACCGCCGTCGGATACGCCCCCTACACGGCGACGAAACACGCGGCGGTCGGCTTCGCCGAGTGGCTGTCGATCACCTACCGGGACGCCGGCATCCGGGTCAGCGCGCTCTGCCCGCAGGGCGTGGACACCCCGATGCTCGCCGACGGACTCGCCGTGGGACACCTGGGCGCCCGGGTGATCGCCGCCTCCGGCGCGGTGCTCACCCCCGACCAGGTCGCCGGGGCCACCATCGTCGGGTTGGCCGAGGAACGGTTCCTGATCCTGCCGCACCCCGAGGTCGCCGGGTACGCGCGCCGCCGCGCGGAGGACCCGGACGGCTGGCAGGCCGGCCTGCGCAAGCTCGTCCGCAAGCTGCGCGCCGCCGATCGGTAGGAGCCGCTCCGAGTCGCCGGCAGGTCACGGTACCGTGCCGAGCCTGCTGCCGTCATCGCTGGCGGATCCGCCGAGCCACTTTCGCCAGACATCCGGGCACACGTCATTGCCCCACAGCACCGCCTGGTCGGCGCGGACCGCGATCGCGGCCACGGTCCGCACGAACGACAGGCTCAGGTCGTGCCATTCGCTTGCCGAGCGCGCGGCGCGCTTCGACCGATCGGCCATGGCAGCGAAGGTCGGCTCGTACCGGGGCAGGTCCAGCCGGTCGAGGCGGGCCGCCAGCTCGACGGTCTCCGCGACGGTCAACCAGCCGTGAATTCCCTCCGTGACGCCGAACTGGTAACCCAGCACCGCGCCGCGCGTGGCGAGCGCGGCGAGCAGGTGCCGCAGCGGGTCGCTGGCGGGCACGCTGTGACGCTCCAGCGCCGGCAGGTAGAAGTCGGGAGTGATGGTACGGCCCAGGAACTGGGCTGGCCCCAGGCAGCGCACCGCCACCAGCGCCTCGTGGAGCGCGGTCAACGCCTCGACGGCATGCCGGTCGGCATCCTGATGGAAACGGCATCGCACCCGCTCCGGGCACGTGAGTGACGGGCAGGCGAGCTGTTCGCCGGCGGCCCGGTCCACTCGGCGGCCCCCGACATAGCGCAGGTCGCGGCCGAGCCACGTGCAGTAGCGGGCGAGATCCGTGGGCCGTTCCCGTAGCCGCGCGGCCAACCGCGGCCACACGACGTCGTAGCCGTACTCGCCCATCGGGGTCGCGGACCGGAACACCTCGCCGAGCCACGGCACCGGCTCACCGGTGCGCAGCAGGTCCACCAGCGCCGGCACGACCTCGTCGCGGTAGCGCACGTAGTCGAACACGAAGATCTCGGCATCCGCGCCCACGATCACCACTGTAGACACAGCCGCTCCTGGGTCAGTGGCAGATCAGGGGGGCGGTCAGGGTCTCCCCCCATGGTGCCGGGACCAGCTCGAACCCAGGATCGAGGCATGACCCGATCGCGTGCTCAGCAGGGCGCCCTCTGGCTGGCCGTCCTGGCCGTCCTGCCGTACGTGTCCTTGAAGCTGCTCTGGCTGAGCGGGTCGACCGTCGGCATGCGGCGGGGAGCGAGCGCCGCGGAGATGGGCAGCGACCGCATGATTGCGGGGAACGTCATCACGGTGCTGCTGGTCGTGCTGGCCGGGGTGCTGGCGCTTGGGCTGACCCGTCCGTGGGGACGGCGAGCGCCGGCGTCGCTTGTCCTCGTTCTCGCCGTCGGTGCCGCCGGCCTGCTGGCTCCCATTTTGCTCGGGCTTCCGCTCGGCGTTGCCCTTCAGCTGGTGGTCCAGCATGACGTGACATCGGGTGGTGAAGGCGACCTTGAAGGGTGGGTCTTCGCTGTCGTGTACGGCGGTTTCGGCCTGCTGGCCGTCGCGCTGGCGATTCTTCTGCGGCGGTATGTCCTGGGTCGGTGGGGCCGGCTCTTCGCGGCGCCACCACGGCCGCCGGTCCGGTGGGCAGCAGTCGCGGGTGCGCTCGGGATGCTGCCCTTCGGCGCGGCGATGCTCTACTGGGGTCTGGTCGGCCCCGGGAGCGCTGGACCCCAGGGGATGGAATCACTCGCGCAACGTACCGTCCTGGCCGTCACCGGAGCTCTCGCCGTCGCGGCGTTCGTCGCTCCGTTCGCCTCGCACGTCTCGCCCTCGTGGCCACAGCTTGGCTGGCTGGTCACCTGGGTCGGGTGCGCCAGCACCGCACTTCAGGGGCCGGCGCAGCTGCTCCTGGCCCAGGAAGGCCACGTCCAACCGGCCGTCGCACTGGTCGCGCTCCTCGCCAGCCCGGGAAGCTGCGCGTACGGGCTGGCAGTCCTCGCTTCGCGACGTCACGAGGTCGCCGTGGCCGCAGACTGACCAGCCGCATCGAGTGCGGACGGTGGTGTGGTGCGCGGCTCTTTCGCCACCCGCCGCCCGACCGCCCCGGGGCGCGGCAAGCCGGCCAGTGGCCGAGCCATCCTGTTCGTGGTCGGCGGGCTCAGTCCAGGCGGGTACGCACCACCAGGTCGTGCAGGGCGTCCACGGCTGCCGGGTCCGCGTGGTCGGGCAGCCTCGACGTGTCCCGGGCCGCCTCCAGCTCCGCGCGCAGCCGCGGCACGTCGGTGGCGAGCCGCTCCGCGGCGCCCGCGGGGAGCGGCCCGTGCTCGGCCTCCCGCTTGGCGGCGATGAGGTCCGGCACGTACGCCAACCTCGCGCCGAGCACACCGAGGTCCGTCTCGACGCGGCCGGTCCGCATCAGGTGGATTCCGGTGAGCAGCACCCGCAGCGTGTACAGCGCGGGCTTGAGCCGCCCGGTCCTGGCGGACAGCTTCTCCTGGGTGGCCGCGAATCCGAGGTAGTGGTGCGCGTGGTGACGGGTGATCAGTCGCGGGGCCAGCGACGCGAGTTCGGCGTGCACCGCGGTGGTCACGACCACCAGCGGCGACAGCAGCTGCTCCAGGACGTACCCGTTGCGGCTGTTCAACAGCTTGGCGAACTTCAGCAGATCGTGGCTGACCACGTCCAGCTCGACACCGTCGCGTACGCCGGTGTGCTGCAGCGTCTGCGGCCCGGTGCGCAACCCGACCACCTCCTCCGCTGGCAGCAGGTGCGCGGCCCGCAGGTCCAGGTCGGAGTCGACGGACGCGAACCCGTACAGGTGTGCACCGCTGACGGTGGCGAACAGCAGCGGACGGGGCAGAGCGCGGGCGGCCTCGGCGGCCCACGGCGGCACCTCGACGGTCACCGCAGGTTCCTCTCCCGTACGGCGGTGAGCAGCCGGTCCACGGCAGCCCGGTCGGGCTGTTCCGGTAGCGCGGTGGTGGTGGCCGCGTCGGCGAGCTCGGCGAGCAAATCCGCCGCCCAGGCGGTGACCGCGTCCCAGGGCAGCTCGCCGCGCCGTACCGTGAGCAGCCGGTCGCGCAGGTGCCGCACGTCGACCAGGATCTCCCCGGTACGCAGCACGTGCGCCCCGGCGACCAGCAGCCGGATCATGTGCATGGCCTGCTTGTGATTCGTCTCGCCGGTGCGCTCGCGGCGGGCCGCCACCCGGTTGAGCTGATCCCGGGCGTAGCTGCCGTACGTCTCGGCCAGCCGGCGGGACAGGAACGCCCGCCGCGCCGCCAGCAACTGTTCCCCGTCCGCGGTGATCGTCTCGACCAGCGGGGACCAGAGCACCTCCAGAACCGTCGGGTTGCCCTGCAGGGCAAGCACGCAGAAGCGTTCGAACTCCCAGGAGAACTGCTCCGCCGCCGGCCCGTCGAGGTGGGTGGGCGGCTTGTCCAGGCGCCAGAAGGCGCGGGTCGGCGCCACGTACACGCCACGCCGGTCGTAGTCGGAGTCCGGGCCGTGCAGCCCGTACGCCCGTGACCCGACCACGACGGCGAGGGCGGTGTGCCGTTCGACGAGCTCGATCACGCCAGGCAACGCTACCCAAGCGCCGCGCGGCACGCATGATCTTTTCCCGGGCGTACACCCGGTGTGGCCCAGGTCCCGGTGCCAGGCAACCGATGACCGTGGTGGCGCGTCCAAACCTCAGTCCGGGCACCAGCACTGCGGGCGGCCGACCGAATGGGGGAGAGGATGAGCCGGATCAGATACCTCGTCGCGGTAACGGCCGTCGGGGCGTTGCTCACGGGCTGCGGCGAGCGGGTCGGGCAGGAGCCGGCCGGCGGGGGCCAGGCCGTCGAGACCGGACCCGCCGCGGCCGGAACGCCGCAGGTGGATCCGGTCGCGCTGATCGGCTCCTGGAAGCTGGCGGAGGTCGACGGCGGCGAGGACACCGTCCTGCGGCTCGCCGCCGACACGTCCAACGATCTGCTGTTGTTCGGCCCCTGCGCGGTGCTGATGGGATCGTGGCGGGCCGATGCCAACGGTCTGTTCCTCGCCGACGTGCCGGGCCGCACCGCCGCCCGGGACGGCCGGGGCTGCCGGTCCGACGCCCAGGTCGCCGATGCGTGGCTGCGTCGGGCCGTCGCCTTCCGAGTGGAGGGCGACAGCCCGGTCCTCCTCGACAGTCAGGGCATGCGCGTGGCCCGGCTGCTGCCCGGCGCCCGGCCGACCCCGGGGCCGAACCTGTTGCCCGCCCTGGCGGAGCCACCCGAGGTCACCGACGAGGTCCGGCGCGCGCTCGCCCCGGCCGCCGCCCTGCCCGGGAACTTGACACCAGCACCCCGGGAAACGCTGCTGGGCCGGTGGGTTCCGGCCGACGGCCGGAGGTGGCCGTGGCAGAAGGAGCCGTACGTCGAGCTGCGCGATGACGGCGAGTGGCGGGGCTCCGACGGGTGCAACGGCCAGGGTGGCCGGTGGGTCGCCGGACCGGAGGGCGCGTTCCTCGCCACGATGGGGCCGAGCACGCTGATCGGTTGTGACAACGTGTCGGTGGGCTCATGGCTTTTCGCGGCCCGGCGGGCGGGGCTGGACGGGAAGACGTTGGTACTTCTCGACGCCCAGGGCAAGGAGACGGGCCGGCTGCGGCGGGACTGACCGAGATGCTCCGCATCCCGCAAGCGGTCAGCGGCGCCAGCGCAGCGGACCCGGGTGGACGCTCCACAGCAGCCGCCGCCACCACGGGCGGGTGGCGCGCAGTGCGGTGGCGTAGCGGGTGGCCAGTTCCGCGGCCCGGTCCGCCTGGCCGGGGGTGGTGGTGTGCGGGGCGAAGGCGACCTGGTTGAGCAGCCCGGCCAACTCGCCGGGCGCCCCGTCGACCGCGCCGGCATCGGGTTCCCCGGGCCGCGCCACGAGGGCGTCGGCCAGGGTGCGGCGGGCCTGTTCGGCCACCTCGGCGGCGGCCAGGTCGTCGCCGACCGGGCGGCCGGCGAGCCGCAGCGCGTCGGTCAGTTCCCGCCAGGCGCCGGCGATGCGCCAGCCGGGGTCGCCGCGTTCGAGGCGGGCACGGGTCAGGTTGCGGCGCAGCGCGGCCAGGGCCAGCAGGGCCAGGCCGGCGAGCAGCAGCAGGGTGCCGGTGCCGCCGCCGACCAGCACCGGGGTGCTCAGCCCGCGCCGGTCGGCCGACGGGCGGGATGCGGCGTCGGCCGGTGCGGTGGGGGCGGGTTCCACCGTCGGCTCGGGCACCTGGGACGGAGGTGGGTTGTCGGGGGTCGGGCGGAAGTCCTCCTCCACCGGGCGGGGTTCCTGGTCCGGGCGGGGCATCGGGTCGAACGGCACCCAGCCGACGCCGTCGAACAACACCTCCGGCCAGGCGAACGCGTCCGCGGCGCGGACCGGGCCGTCGCCCTTCGGGGCGAAGCCCACCACCACCCGGGTGGGCAGGCCGGCCAGCCGGCCCAGCACCGCGAACGCGGCGGCGAACTGCTCCGAGGTGCCCCGCTGGCCGCCGCCGTTACGCGGGCCGAACAGGAAGAACGACAGGTTGGGATAGGCGTGGCCGCTGGGCGCGTCCGCGGTGACCCGGTAGTGCTCGGCGAGGAAGTCCTGGATGGCCACGGCGCGGGCGTACGGGGCGCCGTTCTCCTCGGCGAGTTGGGTCGCCAGGCGGCGCAGCTGCTCCGGGGTGCCGTCGGGCACCCGCAGCACCCGGGCGACCGGTTCGCCGGCCGGCACGTTCGCCGTGGCGAGCAGGTTTCCGTCGAGGCGTTCCCGCGCGGAGGTGACGGTGTAGCGCAGGCCCGGGGTCAACCCCTCCGGGCGGATCAGCGTCCCCGTCGCCGGGTCGTACGCGACGCGCGCGCCGGTGACCTCGCGCGGGGTCGGTACGGCGGGCAGCAGCCGTCCGGTGAGGTCGGCGACGGTGATCTGCTGCCGGACGGTGTCGGTGGTGACGCCCGGGGCGGGTTCGGCGGCGGGCAGGATCCGTCCGGCGTTGCGGTAGGTGGCGCCGACCCGCCAGGTCACCCCGTCGTAGTCGCTGAGCACCGCGAGCCGGATGCGGGCCTGCGTGGCCGCGCCGACCTCGGTGCGTACCTCGAGCAGCTTCTGGTCGGGGTTCAGCGCCCAGCCGGAGATGCGGATCAGCGGGTTCTCGTCGAGTGACTCCAGCTGTGGCGGTTCGACGTAGCGGCGCGGGTCGACGGGGCGGTCGTCGACCTGGGCGGCCATCAGCGGGGCGAGCAGGGCGGCCAGCGCGACCACCACCGCCACGCCGGCGGCGCTCGCGGCGAGCAGGCGCAGCCGCACCGCGGCGCGTACGGCCGGGGCCAGCCCGGCGGCCGGGTCGGCGGTGGCCGCGCCGTCGCGGTGGGACGGCAGCGCCAGGCCGGCGGCGGCGACCGCGGCGAACGCGACGGTCGGCGTGATGGCGGGGTCCGCGTTGGGACCGACCACGTAGATCGCGCCGGCGTAGAGCAGCACCGGGGGCAGGTAGCCGAGCAGCACCCGGCCGGTGCGCAGCGCGACCTCGGCGGCGGCGAGCCCGGTCAGCCAGGCGGCGACCACCGGCAGCAGCACGGTGTCCGGTGCCGGCTCGACCGGGATCATCGCGGTCAGCAGCCGGGGGATCGCGTTGCGGGCGGCGTCGGCGGTCACCTCGGCGAGGCTGCCGGGCAGGGCGGCGTGGCGGGCGGCCAGGCGCAGCGAGAGGAGCGTCCACCCGGCCAGGCCGGCCACCGACACCGGGGCGACCAGCCAGGACGGCAGCCGTCGGGTGGCGACGCTCACCAGCACGGAGCCGATCGCCGCGCCGAGGATCAGCCGGGCCAGCAGCGGGTCGGCGTACACCCGGCCCAGCGCCACGCCGGCCAGCGCGATCATGGTGATCAGCGCCAGTGGCACCGGTACGGCCCGTAGCAGACGGCTCACCCGCCGGCTGGCCCGACCGGTCGTCGGCTCGGGGGGGGTGCCCGGGTCCGTCGGGGCTCGCGTCGCGGTCACCATCGGCGGATCCCGTCCCACTCGGCGGCGAACTCGGCGGCGTCGGCGGCGTCCACCACCAGCAGGCCGGCCGCGCCGGGCGGCGTCGGCTCCGCCGCGCCGAACACCCCGATGACCAGCGACGGGTACGCCCCGCGCAGCGCGCCGACGTGCCCGAGGTCGGTGCGGGCGCCCGGCCCGGTGAGGAAGACCAGGGTGTCCCCGAGCCGTTCCTGTCGCAGCCGGGTCATCGCGGTACGCAGGCTGTCCTCGCCGCCGCCGGTCAGCTCGACGGCGGCGAGCCGGTCCAGTGGCCCGGCGGCGCCGGCCGGCTCGTCGGCGGGCGCGACCAGCAGCAGGCTCACCGGCAGGTCCTCCCGGACGGCCGCGGCCAGCACCGAGGCGGCGGCCTCACAGGCCGACTCGAACGACTCGGCGACCCCGGCCACCCGCCGCGGGTGGGCGGACGCCCGGTTGTCCAGCACCACCACGATCCGTGGCAGGCTGGTGTCCACGTTCTCCCGCACCATCAGTTCGCCGACCCGGGCGCTGGTGCGCCAGTGCACCCGGCGCAGTTCGTCGCCGACCACGTACTCGCGCAACGAGTCGAAGGTGATCGAACCGTGCGGCACGCTGTCGGTGCGCCCGTCGAGGCTGCGCCCGGCGCCGGTCGGCACCGCCGCCAGCGGATGGATGCGCGGGTGCACCCAGACCGGCACCGTGTCCCCGTAGGAACGGGCCAGCGCGACCAGGCCGAGGGGGTCGCGGCGGGTCACCCGCAGCGGCCCGACCGGCACCACGCCGCGGCGGCGGGTCGGCACGTCGTAGCGCACCTCGGTGTCGTGGCCGGGACGCAGCCGCAGCAGCGGCACCGGCACCAGGGACCCGCCGCAGCGGTCCTCGGCGACCAGGTTCGCCGCGCGCAGTCGCCCGGTGTTGCGCACGGTCAACGTCACGGCGGCCGGTTCACCGCGGGCCACCCGGTCCGGGTCGGCGACCCGTTCGACTGTCAACCGGGGCCGCCAGGCGGCGCTGGCCAGGGCGTACCCGACGGCCACGGCGGCGGCCGCGCCGAGCACGGTCAACTCCGGGTACGCGTAGCGGAAGCCGACGCCGAGCAGCACGACGGCGGCGACGAGCAGCCCGACGCCCCGGGCGGTGATCCCCATGGTCGTCTCAGCCGTGCACCGGGGTGGGCTGGCCGGACGGCAGTGGCACCGGCACCGAGGCGACCGCCTGGCGCAGCACCTCGGCGGCGGTCACCCCGCGCACCTGCGCATCCGCGGTGAGCAGCAGCCGGTGCGCGAAGACCGGCTCGGCCAGGGTCTTCAGATCCTCCGGCATGATCCAGCCGCGCCCGTCGATCAGCGCGTACGCGCACGCCGCCCGGGTCAGCGCGATCACGCCGCGGGGACTCACCCCGACCCGGACCTGCGGGTGGTTTCGGGTGGCCGCGGCCAGCCGCACCGCGTACGCGTAGAGCGGCTCGGCGATGTGCACCCGCCGGGCCATCCGGACCATCTCGCCGACGGTGGCGGTGTCGGTGATCGCACTGAGCGAGTCCGGTGAGCGGACCGTCGCCCCGCGCAGCACCTCCACCTCGACCGCCTCGTCGGGGTAGCCGACGGACAGTTTCACCAGGAAGCGGTCGAGCTGGGCCTCGGGCAGCCGGTAGGTGCCGTCCATCTCCACCGGGTTCTGGGTGGCCACCACCAGGAACGGCTGCGGCACCGGGTGGCGTACGCCGTCGACGGTGACCGTCCGCTCCTCCATCACCTCCAGCAGCGCCGACTGGGTCTTCGGCGACGCCCGGTTGATCTCGTCGGCGATGACGATGTTGGCGAACACCGGCCCCGGGTGGAACTCGAACGCCCGGGTGGCCTGGTTGAAGATGGTCACCCCGGAGACGTCCGAGGGGAGCAGGTCCGGGGTGAACTGGATCCGACGCCACTGGCCCTTCACCGTCGCCGCGATCGCCCGGGCCAGGGTGGTCTTGCCGACCCCGGGCACGTCCTCGAGCAGGACGTGCCCCTGGGCGAACAGCGCGGTCAGTGCCAGCCGGACCACCTGCGGCTTGCCCAGCACGACCGCGTTGACGTTCTCCGCCAGTCGGGCGGCGAGGGCGGCGAAGCCCTGCACCTCCGCCTGGGTGAGCGGTTCGGGGGTGTTCACGTGCGCGGTGCTCCTCGGGACGGCACAGTCAGCAGTTGGGCAGGGGACCGGTCGAGTTGATGTCGTAGCCCTCCAGGTTGAACCAGGCGAAGGAGATGTAGCCGGTGTTGTTGCCGAACTCGATCCGGATCCAGTCGTACGTCCGGTCGTTCGGGCTGGTCCCCATCTTGCCCGGGTTGTAGACGTAGTCGTTGATGCCCTCACCCCTGGCCTTGCACAGCGCCTTGTAGCGCCCGTTGTACTTGGCCCGGCCGACCTGGGTGGTGCTCATCGAGGTGCCGCTGTACACGCCCATCGCGTTGTCCGGGTTGTCGCACCAGGTGTGCTGCTCGGGATCGCTGCTGGAGGTGTTGTTCACGCAGATCGCCCGCCCGTACACCGCGGCGGTCGACTGGTTGCGGGTCGCGCTGTTCTTGCCGGCGGCGTTGGTCGCGGTCACCGTCACCGTGTACGCGGTGCCCGGCATCAGGCCGGTCACCCGCAGGCTGGAGCAGCTGCCGCTGGCGGTCTTCCCGCCGGTGGCCGCCGAGCAGGTGACGTTGCCGCCGCCCGCGTCCACGGTGAACGACACCGTCACCGAGGTGGCGTCCGCCGACGAGCCGGTCACGGTGATCCGCGGCGGGGCCACCGTACGAGCGGTGGTGGCGGCCTCCGCGCCCGGGCCGGCCTCGTTGACCGCCTTCACCTTCACCGTCACGTTCTGCCCGTTGCCGAGGCCGCCGACCGTGGTCCGGGTGTCGGTCACCTCGCTGGTCTTCCCGCCGACGTCCACCAGGTACCTGGTGACCGGGCGGCCGTTGTCCACCGCCGGGGCCCACCGCACCGAGATGGTGCCCGGCTGGTCAGCCACCGTGGACGCCTGCAGCTCCGTCGGCGCGTCCGGGGCGGCGAACGGCACCACGCTGTTGCTCACCGGGGACGCCTTCGAACCGGCGCCCTTGTCGGTGACCGAGACGACGGTGAAGGCGTACTGGGTGCCGTACTCCAGATGGCCGGCCGGGACCACCAGCTCGGTCTTCGTGGAGTCGCCGGCCGGGGCGCTGGCGCCGGCCGAGGTGGCCGTCACCGCGTACCGGGCGATCTTGTTGCCCTGCCCGTTGGCGTCGGGCCACTTGACCAGCACGGTGCCGTCGGGCCGCGCCTCGGCGGTGACGCTGGCCGGCGGGTCCGGCACCTCGGCGGTCGGGATGACCGGGTTGCTCCGCTTCGCCGGCCCGTCGCCCTTGGCGTTCACCGCGTGCACCTGGAACGTGTACGTCTCGCCGTTGGTCAGCCCGGTGATCTCCAGCGAACGCTGGTTCGCGCCCACCTCGTGGCGCTGCCCGGCGCCCGCCACCACGTACTTCGTGATCTCGGCGCCGTTGGCCGCGGCCGCCTGCCAGCTGACCCGCGCCGACGCGTCACCGGCAGCGGCGGTCACGGCACGCGGTGCGCCCGGCTTGCCCACCTTCGGCTTCTTCGGCGGGGGCGGCGGCGGGGGCGCCGGCGGCGGGTCGCCGCCCAGCACGTCGTTGGCGTACTTGTTGACCTCGCGGACCTGGTTCCGGTCGTCCACCACCCGGGCGGTGGACGAGTTCGGCGGGTTGATGAACAGGTGGTTCTCGCGAACCTCCAGCTCCATCGGGCCGGGCCGGCCCGAGCCCTTGATGGTGTCCACGAGCTGCCCGTTGGCGTCGAACGCGTACACCGTGCCGGTGTCCTCGTCGGCGCAGTAGAACCGGTCGGCCCAGGCCACCGCCGGGGTGAGCCGGTCACCGGCGCCGGGGACGTTGAACTGCCGCACCTCGCCGCCGTCGCGGACCACGTGCACCTTCCGCTGGCCGGCCACGGTCACCGGCACCTGCGGGCCGCTGGTGCGCGGCGGCAGGCTGCCCGGCGCGGTCATGTTCAGCGCGGCCCGCTGCGTCCGGCCGCCCTGCACGGTGACCAGGGACGCCGAGGTGCGGTCCAGCACCGCCACCCCGTCGTCCAGGGTGGACACCACCAGTTCGTGGTGCTGATCCGCCACCTCGTACGTCTCGACCTGCTTCGGGCTCAGGCCCGCCGCCGGCGCCGCCCCGGGCGTGGCCGGCAGCTCGGCGGCGGTGACCGCCGAGACCGTGCCCTCGCTCGGAACCGCGACCCACAGCCGGCCGGCACCGTCGAACGCCCCACCGGTGATGCCCGGCGGGTAGTGCACCGGCTCGCCGATCGGGGTCAGCGAACGCGGGTCGAGCTGGCGGACGATGCCCTGCACCGCGTCGATGACGAACGCGTCGTTCTCGTGCAGCGCCACGTTCACGCCGAGGCCCGGGGTGGTCGGGGTGGTCGCGGTGATCTGAAGGGTGGCCAGGTCCAGCGAGCTGACCTGACCGGTGTTCAGGTCACGCAGGATCAGCAGCCGGTCGGTCTGGGTGACCTGCATCTGGTGCTGGCGCGCGCCGGGCACCTCCATCCGGGTGTCGACGCGCGCGGTGATCCCGTTGACCCGGGCCATCTCGCTGCGGGTGGCGCTCCACAGCCACGACGAGGCGTCGTAGTTCGCCACCGCGTTGTCGGCGGCGCCGAGTCCGAGCACGGTCAACCCCATCGCGGCCAACAGCGCGGCCACGGTACCTACGGTGACCAGCCCGCCCCGCAGCTTCCGGGAACGGGGCCGGGACGGTTGTGCCCCGGCGCTCGTGACGTCCTCGATGGTGGTCACTGCCGACCGCCTCCCCGTGTCGGTGGGGGAGAGGCCACGCGTGATCGCCCTCCCCAGAGCCGGGAGCCATCATAGGGGTCGGCCGACACCGGTGGAACCCGCACCGTCCCCCTGTGGACACCCAGCGTGTCGCTACCGGAGCCACGGGTCAGCCGGCCGGCTTACCGCCCTCCCGGTCCGTGCAGACCTGACCCGAGGTGGCGTACGTGTCCGTGGAATAGACCGCCAGCACCGTGAAACAGTAGTCCAGCTTGGGGCTCAGCCCGTTGACCGTGTAGCGGGTCTCGCCGGCGTCCACCGTGGCCATCACCCCCAGCTTCTGCCCCGCCCGGCCGCCGGCCACCACGAACGGCACACCCCCCTCGGTCGGGTCGGTCCAGGTGACCGTGATCGTGGTGCTGTTGTCCTGCAGCCGCAGGTTACCCGGCGGAGGACCACTCACCTTCGGCTTCGCCGTGCTCGGGCCAGGCGCGGGCGGCGGGGCCGCCTCGCGGTTGAGCACCACCGCGCCCACACCGACGACCGCCGCCACCACGACCACCGCGGCACCGGCCACCACGGCCACCACCGCCCGGTTCCGGCCGCGCGGCTCCGGCTCCTCCGGCACCGGGTACGCGGGCGGCTGGTGGAACGGCGCCGGCACCGCAGGCCAGGCCCCCTGCTCCGGGTACGCGGCAGGGGTGGGCGGCGGTTCCTGGCGGGCCGGCTCGGGGAACTCCAGCAACTCGTCGTAGACCGGCAACGGGCGCGGCGTACCGTCGTCCGCCTCCGGCTCCGCCGGATCCGCGGGATCCGGGTCGGTCTTGTCGCCGTCCTCCGCCACCGGCTCCGGATGCGCGTCGGCCGGCCGGTCGAGCGGCTGTGACGGCGCCCCGCTGCTCCACGGCGGGGCGGTCATCCCCCACGGCGGCACCGGCGACGCACTGACCGGCGCGACAGCCGGCGGGCCACTCATCGGCGGGCTGCTCACGGGCGGGCCGCTCACGGGCAGCGCGGCCGGCGGGCTGCTCACTGGTGGGGGCGCCACCGGCGGGCCGCTCAGTCGCGGCGCGACCGGTGGGCTGCTCGCCGGCGGCGGCGCGGCCGGCGGGTACGCCGGGTAGGCGGGCGTCGGCGGCCCGCTCACGGGCGGCATCGACGAGGTTGGACCGGGCAGCGGGCCGCCGGGCGGCCCGCTCGCGGGCGCAGTGCTGACAGGCGGCGTACTGAACGGTGTGGCGGCCGGGCCACCGACCCGTGGCGCGCTGAAGGGTGGACTGCTCACCGGCGGGGCACTGACGGGCGGCCCGCTCACCGGTGGCCCGCTCACCGGTGGGCCGCTGACGGGTGGCGCACTCATCGGTGCGGTACTGACCGGGGCCGCGCTGGTCGGGGCAGCGCCAGCCGGTGGGCTGCTCACCGGCGGCGTGCTGACCGGCGGGGTGGTCGGGGCGGCGGCCGTGGCCGAGCCCGCAGCGGCTCGTTCCGCCTCCTCCCGCAGCAGCGGCCCGATCTGCTGCACCTGGACGGTCGGCTTGTCCCAGCCGGGCGCGGGCGGCGTCGGCGCTGCGGACCCGCCGCCACCCGAGCTGGATCCGGGCCTCTCCTGGACGGGGGCGGCGGGCTGGGCGGCCGTCCGCTGCGGCCCCAGGGCCGGATTCGCCGGGGGCCCGGGCGGCGCCAAGGTGGGTGCGGTGACCGGCGGTCCGGAGACCGGCGCGATCTCGGGACCAGTCGGTGCAGGAGACGCGGCGACCGACGGTGGCGGAGGCAGCGGACCGGATGCCGGGGGAGCGGAGGCGGGCGACGGAATCCGTGGCGGCGGCACCGGCGTAGGAGCCGGTGGGGTCGGTGCGGATGCCGCGCCGGGCGCTGATTGTGCCGAGGCCGGCCGGTTGGGCGCCGGAATGACCGGGGCCGGCGGCAGGTGAGGCGGCGCGACAGCACGACCGGGGTTGCTCCACGGGCCGGATACCGGCGAGGCGGAAACGGGGGCCGGGATGACCGGAGGCGGTGACACCGGCGGAGCCGGGACAGCCGCACCGGAAGGTGGCGGGACGGGAAGGCCCGGCGGTGGGGGCAGCGGGGTACCCGCACCGGTGGGAGACGGTGCCCAGGGAGACGGCCGCGCTGGGGCCGGGACCGGCCCACCCTGCGGCGCCCAGTGCCCGCCAGACGACCCAGGCTGCGGAGGCGGCGCGACAGGGGCAGGTGGTGCCACCCTGGGCGCCGGTGGGGCGGCCGGCGGCTGCTGCACACCCGGCACGGCCGGTAGCGACATGGTCGGCCCGGACAGTGCCGCCGGGTCGGGCTGCGAACCGGCGGCGGGCCCGCCGACCTGCGCGCCGGGCATGCCGGGAGCGGCGGCGCCGAGGTACTGGCGGGCCGTGCGTACCGCCGGATGGTCCGGACCGAGCACCGCGGGCCCGGCGGTGGCCACCCGGGTGTAGTTGCGGCGGGCCTCGTGCCGGTTGCCGAGTTCCTCCGCCACTTGCGCCAGATCGAAGCTGAGCGCAAGCATCAGCGGGTCCGCGTCGCCGCGGCGGCGCTCCCCGGCCGCGTACGCCTCCTCCAGCACCCGCCGGGCGGCAGCCGGGTCGTCGGCCTCGCGATGCAGCCGGGCGAGGAGGTGGCCGGTCGCCAGCACGTCGGGGTGGTCCTCCCCGTATGCCGGTCGGGCCGCTGTGATCGCGTCGGCGAGCAGGCGGCGGGCGGCGGCCAGATCACCTGCGGTGCGCAGCGCGAGGGCCTGGTGTTGCGCGGCGGTCAGGGGGGAGGGGTGGGACACGTGAGCAATGCTGCCCGGAATCGGCGGTCGGACGCTACCCGGCACGCCCGATCCGGGAGCCGGCCGCGTTGCGACCGGGCACCCCGCTGTGCTGACCTGCGGAAACATGGCCCTTGATCGGCGATGTGCATGATCCACCCGGGCCGTGTACAGTAATGCCCCGTGCGGCCCACTGGGGCGGTCGAACCGGTGAGAAGATCACCTCGGCTGACAGGGTAGGCTGGACGAGCAGGTCCGGGTGGCGGAATGGCAGACGCGCTAGCTTGAGGTGCTAGTGCCCGTATAGGGCGTGGGGGTTCAAGTCCCCCCTCGGACACGTTATTTCCACACGAAGCGTGATGGTTCTTCGTGTTTTGCGTGGTCCCCGTCCCGTTGGGCGGGGATTTTGCCGTGGTGGCGAGGCCGCTTCCCTGCGGGTTGAGCGGGTAGACCACGGTCTCGGCTTCGATGATCCAGGCGCGGTGGTCACACACAATGATCATGTTGTTGGTGCGCAGGCAGGCGGCAACCTTATCCGGGTCGGGGCTGGGCAGCGGGGGATGGTGGCGGTGCAGTCCGCGGTCGTGTCGGATGCGGTCCAGCAGGTGGTCTTCCCGGATGTAGAGGATCTTCGGCTGGGGTGAGGTCTTGGTGCGGGTGCTTGTGTGGCCGTGGCGGCATCGGTATCCGGGGCGGCCATGGACCCAGTGGGAGTCCATGACGCGGCCGCAGACGCCGCAGCACACGAGGCCGGCCAGGAGGTAGCGGCGAGGAGCGCCATCCGCGGGGGTGGGCGCGGTGTGGATCGCCTGGGCCGCGACGAACTGCTCCTCGGTGACCAGTGGCGGGTGGGCGATCTGGCGGGAGATAACCCACTGCGAGGCGATGTTCCAGCGCTGGACCTCGCGGTGCCGTGCGGCGGTCCCGTCGGGCGTGAGGTCGTCGTGGTCGGTGCGTTGCCGGTTCCAGACCTGGTGGCCGGTGTAGCGGGGGTTGGCCAGGATCGTCGCGACGGTGGTCAGCATCCAGCGTTGGCCGCTGCGGTGCCGGTTGCGTGCCGGGTCGGCGCCGGACGGGCACGGCACACCGTTGTCGTTGAGGCTGCGGGCGATGCTGGCCACGCTGTAGCCGGTGAGCCGTTGTTCGAAGATCCACCTCACCCAGGGGGCGGTGGTCGGGTCGGGTTCCAGGCGGTGCAGGCGCCGTCCCCAGGCGGCGTGGGCGCGGTTCGGATGAGGACCGGCGTCCACGAGCCGGTAGCCGTAGGGTGGCCGGCCGCCGAGATGCCGACCCTGCAGTTCGGCTTGGGCGCTCATGGCGGCGGTGGTGCGGTGCCGCGCTCGCGATACCTCCCGCTGGGAGTGCACGCCCAGCAGGTCCAGCAGCGCCAACTGTCGGGGGTGGTCGAAGTCCACCGGCCCGTAGGTTTCCGGCAGCCACAGCTGCACACCATGCCTGAGCAGGGTGGGGGTCAGCTGTTCGAGTTGCTGGCCGTGGAAGGCACGTTCGTACTCGCCCACGACGATCGCGTCGAACCCGCGTCCCGAGTCCGCCACTGCGGCGAGCAGCAGGGCCGCCTGCGGCCGGTCCGGCCAAGCGATCCGGCGGGAGACACCCTCGTCGAAGAACTCGGCCACGATCCGACCATGACCGGCGATCAGGTCCTCGGCGTAGTTGCGCTGCCACCGACACGACGACGCCCGATCCTGAAAGTCGACGGTGGACATCCGACCATAGAACGCGAACCGGATGCCCGGTGGAGGTGATGTTGTCGGGCGCCGCGCCCGATGGCGGCTTCGCCGGCTCGACTGCCGTATCCACCAATCGAGCAGGTCGGGGCCGTCGACTTCCAGCGCGTATTGCATCAGGGCCCTCCCTACAGACGACGTTGCAGCCGTCCGCCTCGATATGGATGAACAACGATGTTCTGGTTCGTGGGACTCGGCCACTCGCAACATCTGTTGACTCAACCGTCCGGGGTGGGCCCGGCTGGTCACCCCTGGTCTGCAGCTGCGCGGTGACCGTTCGGCGCGCCGCCAGCAGTGTCTGATGGCGCAATCATCTGCCGCCGGTCGGGCGCTACGGGCCGTGACTGGCTACCGGGTGCTGCGACGCTCGGTCGTGCTTGACTCCGATGAGCGGATGCCGGGCGGTGTTCGTTGCCTTGGAGATCGGCCAGCGAGCTCGTCGTCGGGTGATATTGGATCTCGTGGTCGAGGCTAGGCGGGCAGAATGTGCGCCGTGCTCGCAACCACCCGAGAACTGCTGACGTCGTTGGATTCGTTGCCCTATCGGCAGCGGCTACGACACGTAGCCGCATGGGCGCGTGTGTCCGCCGATCGCGTCGAGGTATGCACCGACCTGAGGGGCCTGGGTGCGTACGAACGTCACCTGGCCCTGGTCGCGTCGATGGTGGTGGGGGACGCCGACGGTGTTGAGGTCGCGTTGCGGGATCCGCAGCCACCGATCAAGGTCGCCGCGCTCGGCGCGGCCGCGCGTGCTGGCCTGCTCGGCGGACTGGATCTGGACCTGTCGGTGATGGAGCGGCGGCGCATCTATCGCCTGCTGCGCCGGATGAAGGCACCAGCGACCGCGGACGCCCTGATCACCAGAGTCCGCGCCGAATACGGCGACGACGAGGCGGCGGCCGTGCTGCCCGCGTGCGGCGCGCCGGTGGTGCGGTCGCTGCTACCCGAGTTGGAGCACGCGGCCGATATCGGGGCGCTCATGCGCCGGCACCCCGGCCTGGTTCTGGAGCGGGCGGAGGCGCGACTGGCCGCGGCCACGCCCGAAGTCCGAGACCGGATCTGGGACGAGGTGGGTCATGCGGTGCTCGACGGCGACCCCGCCACGGTCCTCGACCTCTTGGAGCGGCATGCGCCGCCGACTCGCCTGCCTGGCGGCCTGACCGCGTACGGTCTCCTCGCCGCGTATGCCCCCGGCCGCGTCGCCGCACTGCTCACCGCGCCGGACCGTGCCGCCTGGGTCGGGCGTGCCGCGCTGCCGCCGGCGCTGCTGCGTCGCCTGGCTGTACTACCCACTGACCGGCTCGTCCCGCTGGCCCGCCGGGTCCGGGACAACGCCACGGTGTTCGCGGCGCTGCTCGACGAGGTCCCGCCGGCGCGGCGCGGCGCGCTGTACGACGGCGCGTTGGCCGAGGTGAACGCTGCCACGCGAGTACCGCCGACGGAGGTCATGGAGGCGCTGCCGGCGGCGGTCCGGATCCGGGAGGCGACCCGGGTGCTGGGGCTGCCGAATATCCGTGAGCGGGAAGACTCGGTGCGCTATTGGAGTTCGTTCCTGGCCTGGCCGGATGCGTCGGCCGCTCTGGCGGACGCGTTGCGCTCAGGCGACGCCAGCGAGCGGGCTCAGGCGTATGGACTGCTGGTGGACGCCGCCCGCCGTTCGCGCGACCCGCAGGTCGTCGCCGAGCTGGTGGACCAGCTCGGCCGGCTCCGCAACGAGCAGGACCCGGTCCGCTCTGCCGCGCTGACCGCGCTCTCCTCGGTCGCCCGGCTGCTGACCGCCGCCGCGGCGGCCGGGCTGACCCGGCTGACCACTGACGCCGTGGAGGCGCGGGACGGGTCGGCCGTGACGACATCCGCGCTGAGCGCTCTTGCCGCGGACACCCTGCAACACCACGTCGACGTGCCCGAGCTGCGCGAGTGGGCGCTGCTGACCATCGACCTGGTCGGCTCCACCGCGCGGGCGCCCGTGCTGCGCCGGTTCGACGTGGTGCTGCGTCGTGGGCAGGAGGTCATGGTCGCCGACCGGTTGTCCGGCTGGGTCAGATCCGCCATGGAGCGTGGCCGCTACGGACCGCTGTTCGCGCTCACCGTAGCGCTCGGCAAGCGCGCCTGGCGGGTGCCCGCGCTGCAGGAGCTGCTGCACCGGGCGACCGGCCAGCAGAGCCCGGAGTCGGTGGCCGTCCGAGCCGTCGAGCTGTGGCTGGACGACCCGCGAGGGCGCGGCGACCGCCTCGAGCAGGTCCTCACCGCCGACCCGACCACGGTGACGATCCCGGTCGTGTGGCGGGCGATCTGCACTTCTCGTACCGACCTGCTCGACCGGGTGCTCGACCATCCGCCGCGGGGCCGGTTCGTCTCCGGTCACCTACGCTGGGTGCCGGGCTGGCCGGTGCACCCCGAGCGGTGGCTGCCCCGCCAGCACGCTGCGTACATGCGATTGCAGGAGCGCGTCGTGGCCGACACCGCGGCCGGCGTACGGCAGCAGGCCGCGGCGATCAGGGCCGCCGCCCCGATTCCCGCGCTCGGGTGGGAGCTGGCGTTGCGCTACGTCGACTCGCCCACCGTGGTGCTCGCCGAGACGGCGCTCGGCGCCCTGGTATGGACCGACCGGCCCGCCGAGGCGCTGCCGCTGCTGCTCGACCGCTCCGGCGACGACCGGGCCCGGGTAGCGCTCTACGCGGCCGGACGCGCCGTGCGGTTCGTGGCACCGTCGCGGCTGCCCGCCGCGCTGCATCCGGTCCTACTCGCCCCCGGCACCAAGGTGACCAGCCGGAAGGAAGCCGCGCGCCTGCTGGTCCGATACGGCCCGCCACAGATGATGAGGGCACTGCTCGACACATATACGAACCCGCAGACGCACCGCGACATCCGCGCTGCCATCGTCTCCGCCGCCCGTCAGCGGCTCGACACCGAGGCAAGCTGGACGATCCTCAAGACGGCGCTGCGCGGAAGCAGGGAAGAATGCCGCGCCGTGCTGGCGGCCTCCGTGAGCGAGGTCGCCGACCGGTACCGGGCACACTATGCGGCACTCATCACCGAGGCGTGCCACTCCGCGGACCGGGAAGTCCGCCGAGCCGCGTTCCAGCAGCTAACTTACTGGTCCCACTGGGCCGGCGACATCACCGAGCTGGTCGTGGAACGGCTCACCGACCTCGACGAACACCCCGCCACGATCGAACTCGCCCAGCTGCTGCGCGCGTTGCGTGGTGCCGGCCTCGACGTCGCCTTCGAACGCCTCGCGCAGCGCGACGCCGCGGACTCCCAGCCGGCCGGGCCCGGCGCCGACCGGCCGGCCCGCAGGCGCATCGAAGCCCTGGCGCAAGGAGCGGTGATCTGGGCGCGCAGCACACCGCTGGATACCAGCCGGTCGCCGGTGGTCACAGCGGCCCAACAGCTCGCCGCACAACCCGCCTTCACCGCAACGTCGACGGCGATGCTGGTCGGTCTGGGGCGCCTCGACAACCTCGACGAGATCGCGGATCTGTGCGCCGGACGACCCGCGCTGGCCGTCCGCACGGCCGCACGGATAGCTGCCCGCCTGCGGGAACTTCCGAACTCCATCGACGCCACCGTCCTCCGGCCGACCATCCTGCGGCTAGCCCACCGAGGCGACCTCAGCGGCGGACTGTTCGCCATCGAGCTCACCCGGCCCGGCGCTACCTTCGGATGGTCCGCACCCTGGCGGGACCTCCTGCTCCACCTACGCCACCACCCCGATCCCGACGTGCGCGACGAGGCGTACACCGTCGACATGACGTAGACCTGCTCCTCGGCACGGCTCGGAGGGGCCGAGATCAAGGGCGCTGACCTGCCGCAGCAAGCTCGCCGCCATGCGTAAGCGGGGAGGCTCGATCGGCGGCGGCGAAGCCGGCGCAACGGAGGGGGTGCCGAGAGGTTTGGCCTGAGCGGGGAAGGGAGGAGTTCTGGCTCCACCCTGGCTGCGGTAGCTGTACCGCCACCAGGACACGCGCCCTGCACGTTTCAGGCGAACGCTACGGCAGGTTGGCGGTGAGTTCTTCGCGCCACTGCGCGAAGCGTTTGCGCATCTCATTGATGTGGGCGGGGTGGGCGCCGTAGGCGGCGAAACGTCGGTCCGGGTACCGCTCCAGCATGCCGAACAGGTCCGCCAGGATGCGCCGGTCGAATCCCGCGTCGGATTGTTCGGCCAGCTCGCACAGCCGTGTCCGGGTGTAGCGGCCGGTCATGAGGGCCGCGTCGATGTCCAGGAAGTCTCGGGGCTCGGCGCGCGTGTACAGGGCGGACATCTTGCCCGCGACGACGTCGTCGGCGTGCAGCACCGGCCCGACGTCCATCAACACCGGCGGCAACGCGCGCCAGTTGGCCGCCAGTTCGACCTTGTACGGATGGGCAGGTTGAGCGGGATCGGTGACCGCGAGCCGGGCGAAGGTGTCGAACTGCTGCGTCACCTCGACGGAATACCCGCCGTCGCGGTAGCCGTCGACCACCGCGTCCACTGCTGCGGCGAACTCCCCACGCCGCTCCCACGCCGTGAACAGGTCGACGTCCTCGCTCGGCCGGTCCAGGATGCCGTGGGCCTGAACGGCGTAGCCGCCGGCCAATGCGAACCCGTAGCGGGCAGCGACCCGCAATCCGATCTCCGCCAAGCGGAGGTGAACCTGATCCACTTCTACCCGGCCAGCGTCTGCGGCGGCGTGCTCAGCTCGGGAAAACGTGCCTGCCACAATGCCCGCAGCCGGGCCGGGAGCCACAAGGTGGGCCACAAGCGGCGCAGCGTGGGACCGTGCAGCCACCGGTGCAAGTCGTCGACCGAATTGGCCTGGTTGAGCACCGTCTGGTACATCAGCTGCAGGTCACCGGCGTCGTCCAAGTCGTAGGTGCTGTCGCCGGACCAGTCCAGCCACCGATCGAGTGTCACCACACCGTGAACCGGACCGCGCAGGTCGGACAGGGTGGCGGCGACCACGAAGTGCCGCTGGTCCACATACCGTGACCCAGGCGGTGCGCCATTGCCGCTGGCCATGTCTCTACCTCCTGCCCCGATCGTACGTGTGAGCGGCGTCGCCGGCTGGCACGACATCGACCTCACGGCCATCTGACCTCCCGGGCTCGGCCTGCGGCCTGACGGTCATCGTCAAGGACGAACTGTCCGTCTGCCGATCACCACACGGGCGGCTGGGCGCCTGTCAGGTGACCGCCTTACCCGGTGGCCGGACTGCCGGCCGTCCGCGCGGGTTCGACTTCTCGCGCTGGCCCGTCGGCAGCCTCCGGCCGACCCGGCCCGCTGGTGCCCGAGCCGACGGGGCGCACGGACCGGGTGGCGCTGGGCACTGACCACCTTGCGGAAGGACATTCTCGCGGAAAGGTGGGCGGCCCCGCTGCGCTGCTCGCCCAGCGTCAGCCGGCCCACCTTCGCGGCCGGGCTGTCGACGCCGACGTCCGGGGCGTCGCCCGACGGTGATCGCGTGGGGCACCGCAGGTCAGTCGTGGCGGTGACGCACGATGTAGTCGATGTAGCGGATCGTGTCCTCGCGGTCGTCCTCGCTGATCGAGTCCCACAGGTCTGCCAGCCAGTAGAGCGAGCCCGACAGCATCCAGGCCCACCCGCGCACCCAGGTCGCCTCGTCGAACCCGAGCGCCTCCCGGTAGGCGGCCCGGGCGCGGGTATCGAACAGGCTCCAGCCCGGCCGCACCTCGACAGCCGGATCGCCGCGGCCGAGACCGCCGAAGTCGATCACCCCGGTGAGCCTGCCCCGGTCGACCAGCAGGTTGCCTTCCAGGAGATCACCGTGCAGCCATACCGGCGGTCCGGGCCACTCGTCCGCCGCCATCGCCTCGTCCCACGCCGCGGTCACCGCCCGTCCGTCGATCCGGTTGCCCAGCGCCGCGATTGAGCGGCGGGTCAGCTCGTCCCGCTGCGCCAGAGGTACGCCGCGCTGAATCCCCTCCTTGACCGGCCCGCCCATCGGGTCGATCGCGATCATCGCGCGCACGAAGGCGGCGAGGTCGACGGCGAGGTCGACGAGGTCCTGCCCGGCTTCCGGATTGCGCCCGTCCAGCCACGGGACGACCGTCCACGGCCACGGATAGTCCCCGCCCGGCCGGCCGACCGCGATCGGCACCGGCACCGGCACCGGAAGATGCGGCGCCAGCCGCGGCAGCCAGTTCGCGTCGGTCGCCACCTGGTCGACCGCCCACTGGGCCCGCGGCAGCCGTGCCGTCAGGGAATCACCCAGCCGGAACAGCGCGTTGTCGGTGCCGTTCAACGGCTGCGGAACGATCGGCAGGTCCGACCATGCGGGGAACTGCTCGTCGATCAGGGCGCGTACCTGCTCGACAGCGACGACGATCTCTCCAGGGCGCATCGCGCGACCGTAGAACCCGCTCGATCATCCTGCCAATCGAATTCGGACCACGCCGAACCATGCGCGGATCGACCGCTTGTACCGCGGCCTCGGCCGCGGCCTCGGCGGCGAACCCGCCGGGTCTGCCGTCGGTGTGCATCCGGCCGGCGAAACCCTCGGCTGCCTCGCCGTCGTACCGACGCAATGGAGCGGTGCCGAACAAAGGACGGTCGGGATGCCGGTGGGCGCGAACCATGGCCCCGTGAGTTACCGCCGAGAGTGGTTATTCCGTGGCCAAACGGCAGCGCACTAAAATCTCGAGGAGGCCGCGCGCTCTCACCTCGAGGGCCATGTGACGGCTCCGGCCTCGACGTCGAGGGCATGAAGCAGGGGTTCGAGCACCTTCCCGAAGGACACGGCGACTTCGAGCTGAACGCCCTGTGGATGTTCCAGTTCACCGACTCCGAATGGGACAAGCTCGCTGAGTTCGAGACGACATACGAGCAGTACTCCCTGAACCGCATATTTGACGCGCTCCCGGAAGCTGCGGAATGGCCGCGGGAACGCGGACGGCAGGTGAGGCAGGTCTGGATGGTCGTGCCGCTGGGTTGGTCCGCAGCCGAGGCCGCCCCAGCGGGCTGGCGCCGCTGCCCGCGACGGCGTCGAGGTAGGTGGCCGGTCGAGGCCGGAACATGTACCGTCACGCGGCTACGTAGCTGTGCTGCGCAAGCGGATGCTCTGTCTCGCAACGAGTAATCGACATTCGCGCGGCTGATCGACAAGCGCCGTGGGTAGCGGCTACCGCTCCACAGTCCTCGCCGGCTGCTGCTATAGGATCGCGGCATGAGCACCCATGCTGAGCATGGGTGCCGCAAATTCGTGTACGATCCCCCCTCGGACACCAGTCTTCGTGCGGGATCACGGGAGCTCACCACCCCGGTGGCTCCCGATGAGCGCACTCCGTAGCACTCGTGCACACATCGAAGATCAGAGCTCTCGGCGCCACGCGCTGAGGCCGCGCGAACGCCTGCGGCGGTCACCATGACGGCCGCCCGGCAACCGCCCCGCCGACGCCTCGACGAGCAGCTCATCGGCGCGGTCATCCCCGCCCCGCTTCCTCGCCCGGCACCGCCACCGGCTCCGATGCCGGCACTGCCCGCAGCCCTTCCAGCTGCGCGGGAACCGGTCGACGACATCGTCTTCGACGTAGCCCGCCCGGACGCCGACGGCCGGGTGGCCGCCCGGGCGTTGCTGCGGGCGCTGGGCTGGCCGTTCGGTCACCGTCTCCATGTCGACGTCACCGACGGCCTCCTGCTCATCGCCGCCGTACCCGATGGGACGCACGCCGTTGGCGCCCGCGGCGCACTCCCGCTGCCCGCCGCGGCCCGGCAGATGTGCGGCATCACCCCGCACCAGGTGGTGCTGCTGGCGGCGATCCCGGCGTGCGATCTGCTCATCGTGCACCCCTCGAACACCATCACGCGGCTCCTCGCGGACCTGCACACCGCCGTCCTCGGAGGGGCTTCTCATGCCGGCTGATCCGTCACGCATCGTCACCGCCCGGCAGATGCTCGCGCACCTTGGACTCACCCCGGCCGACCTCGCTGCCCAGCCCGAGCCGGCGCGTCGGATGCCGACGCTCGCCGAATACCTCCCGCGCGTCGCGGCCGCGGCCAGTCCGGGCACCCGGCGCACCTACGGCACCTACTGGAACCGCATGTCCGCCGATCTCGGCCATCTGCGGCTGGACGAGGTGACGGCCAGCGACATCGAAGCCCTCATGCGTCAGGTCACCGCCACCGCCCGCACCCGACGCACCAGCCGGCACGGCCGCCACGCCGGGGAGCACGTCATCGCGGCCGCCCGCGCCGTCTACCGCCGCGCCATCGCCGACGGCTACCTCACCGCCCCGGACAGCCCCATGGAGCGGCTCAGGGCCGCCTCCCGGCGGCTCGGCAGCCGCACGCTCGGCTGGCACGACTGTGACTTCTGCGGAGCCTTCAAGAGTAACGGCGAGTATCGCTACTACCTGCCTGACGGGGAGATCTACGCCGCGCCGATGATGATCCTGCATTACGTTGAAAAACACGGATACCGGCCACCCGGGGAACTGCGCGACGGCTTGCGGGCGGCCGGGCAACCGCGGTGGGACTGGCGCGCCGAGCGCTTGCACGCGGTTTTGCTGGACCAGTCGGAGGACCCGGATTTCCGGTGCCAGGCCGCGGTCGACCTCGCGAACTGGAACGACCCGCGCGCGTTGGACGCCTTGCGGCGCGCCGCACACGATGAGGACCTGGCCGACGTGGCGGGAGACGAGATCGGCCGCTCGTTAGCAGCGTTCGTGGATCGTGGCCTCGCGAGGGATCTACTCACCGAGGAATTGCACGTCATGGTGCGGTATGGCCTCGAGGAAGCATCGGGCCGGTGACGTTCAGGGGCATCCGCATCTGCCGCGAAGCGCTCGTCGCTGAAGGTGCCGTCGGCGCCGGTTGCTGGCGTCCGGACGTGCCGATGTGCGCGGGTGAGCCGCAGGCCTCAGGTGGTCGCAGGAGACGCCGGCTTCAGACGCTTTCGCTCGACAACGCTTGTTGCCGTCACCACACTGAGCGGCGGCACGTCCTTCGCGACAACGGCGCCCGCGCCGACGACCGAGCCGCGACCGATTGTCACTCCAGGGGTGATCGTGGCTGCGGCGCCGATCCACACATCATCCTCGATGACGATGGGCGCGTGCGTGATGAAGTCGTACCGTTCGTCGAGCTCGACGGGGTGTCCGGCCGTGCTCAGAGTCACTCGGGGACCGATCAGGACGCGGTCACAGATGGTGATGCCCCCGTAGTCGAGGAAGAAGCATCCCTGATTGATGAACACGCGTTCTCCGAACGACGCTCCAAGCCCGTAGTCGCAATAGAACGGGGGCAGGATGGACAGAGAGTCAGGGATCGGTTTACCGAAGATCTCGGTGAGCACCGCCCTGCGCGCGTCGAGGTCGTCAAACGGCAGCACGTTGAGGCGCGAGGTCAGGTTCATGACGAGCTGTACGCGCTCCGCGAACGCTCGGGATTCGGGCGTCCGTGTTCGTAGGCGTTGCTCGTTGCGCACGGAGGCGATGCTGGCACAGCGAGTCCGAGACCCGGTGACGACCCACCGGCAGGGAGCAACGCATCACTCCGTGATAGCGAAGTCCTCATCGAACGTCCGGATCTGGGCCAACCGTGCGCGCCGTGTCTCAGCGCACCGGCCACGCTGAGTAAACGTCAACCTCGGTACCGTTCCTTGGATTGCCGTAAGCCGATGCCGTTACAGCGGTTGGGGGGCACCGGATGTGGACGTGGCAAGCCTCGACGACGCAGACTGAGCCGTGACCTCCCGGGACATTCCGCTGCCGCTAGGCGAGGTCGGTTGGCTGTTCCCCGCCCTGGCAGATCGAACGGAACACGACCTCGTTCGTCAGCTTCTGCAGGCCGCCGACGAGACCCTCTTCCAGCTGGCGCAGCGGCTGGGTGCACGACCCGACGCTCAGCTCTGGGGCGTCCCGCTGAACCGCTTCCGCTACCAACGGCTCGGGCCTGAACCGGAGTTCCCGGTCACGGTCCTGGCCGGCGAGGGTGGATCGGATCAGATCTGGGTGGACGTCCTGTGCGCCCCGGCGGGCAGCGGACCGTATCACCGCCCCGGACCGCCATGGCAGGTGCACACCACGATCTCCCTCAGTTGTGACTCCGACCCCACCGGCTGCGGCGGCCACCAGGTCGACGCCCAGACCAGTCCGCCGGTCGAGACCCCGCTCAGAGCCGCCACAGAGGTGCAGGCCGCAACTGCATGGCTGCTACAACGACTCGCCGACGAGACCGAGGACTCTCTCCGAAAGCACGACTCGAACCGCAGGCACCCGCCGGCACCTCGGCGCCGCGACTGACATAGACCGCGCATCACCCCGCCGGGCTGTCGAATGTGGCCGAGCGAGGGCGGCGGCCCCATAGCGGCAGAACCGGTGCTCATCGGGCGCGATGCCACTCACGCCGCCTTCCGGATCTGCCGCCGACCGCGCGGCCACCAGCCGCTACCGCCCGACTCTGGCCGCTGTCAGCTCGCTCCGCAAGTCCCTCTTTCGCCAGCCGAGCTCTTCGCAGCGCTCCGCCGAAGCGCAGACTTACAGATTGATCCGCTTGTCGATCGACCGGTGTTCCGGCCCGGTGTACTCGGTCAGGGCGAACCGGCCATCTTCCTCGAGGGTGTGCACGGTTACGGGGACCAGGCTTTCGTCTTCGAATCTCAGCATGAAGACGGGATCGAGGTCGCAGAGGAACGCGAACGCGTCGCCCCGCCTGCTCACAGGAAGCGGCGCCGGCCCGGTGGTTGGCCAACTCGGTGGGGAGCCGGCGTTACCGGTCGACGTCGCCTGGCCGTGGTGGGAGGGCAAGGGCCCGCTGGCGTTCATTGCGTCGGTTGACTGTTCGGCGTTGCCGGACCTTGACGGTGACAGTCTGCTGCCGCGTGCCGGGAGCCTGCTGTTCTTCTACTTCGACGGCCAGGTCGACGATGGCGAGAACGTCATCGGCTACTGGGATCCAGACAGCGCCCGCGGTGCGCGGGTGGTCTTCGTTCCGCCCGGCGCGCCCGTCAGATCTCGGGCGGCGCCGGCTCCGATCGAGGCCTACCCGCTGGTGCCGCTGCACGCCGAGCCGGTAGCCACGGCTCCGTCTGTAGATCACCCAGTCCTCTACGGCGCGTTCGGTGCTCTCTTTGATGAGGAGACCGGTCGTGTCCACCCGGTCGTCAACAGCGACTTCCGCCGCGCTTTGTTCGACCTGTGCGGTGCAGGTCATCAACTCGGCGGGTATGCCTATCCGATCCAGGGCGAGGTCGAGTACGAAGTGGCGCAGGCCGTGCTCGGCGGCAACGTCAAGTGGGAAGACCCGGCGCTGCGCGACGAGGCCGTCAAGTGGGTGCTGCTGGCCCAGTTCGACAGCGATGATGCGGCGAACATGATGTGGGGCGACTGCGGGATGCTCTACTGGCTCATCCGGCCGGAGGATCTCGCGGCCCGCCGTTTCGATCGGGCAACGTTCACCTGGCAATGCTGTTAGGACGTGCCCGTGAAGTGCCCTGATGTCGATGCTGCGGAGATCGAAGGGTAGGAGCCAACGCACACCGGATCTTGCTGATCTCCGAGCTGATGTGCGGTGGCGGATGGGGGAGTGGCTGATGACCGGCATGGTTGACACGGTCGGGTTGTCGAGGTTGTGGGATGAGCGGTGGCCGGGGTGCTCGAAGCTGCCGTACGAGCTTCGGGGTGTGCAGGACCGGTGGGTGCGGTTCCACACACTGCCGGGTTCCAAGCGCATCCGGACGGCAGGTACTGGACGAGCGTCTGCATGGACGATGACCCGAGCTTCGAGAGCTATATGCACTTGTACGTCAGCCAGACGGCCTGGTCTGTCGGCTGCTTGGATCCGCTGCTGCGTCAGGTTGCTGACGATGTGATCGGCAACGTGCTCGTGGCGGATGTCGGGCTGCGGTGGCTGTATCACCCCTATGACGGGGGCATGGACGTGATCCTGCCCTCAACGGACGAGCGCGATGCCTTGCAGCACCGGCATCGCCACTGGCTGTCCGCGCACCCGACGGGCCTATAGCTGGTGCGGCGCGAACGCTTGGGCGAGGGCGGTGTGGGCCGATGAGGTCACGTTCGTGGAGGTGGCCAGTCGCCGGAGTATCCAGAGAAGTGGATGTTGTCGGGCTGACCGTCACGGTAGCTGATCACATATGTACCGAACCGGCGCTCCCGCAAACCCCCACCGGCCTTCATCCACTCTCGACCGAAGCGATAGAAGCGTGAGAACTCCTATCCTTCCAGCTCAGAGGGCACTTTCTATCTCCGGGGTCCGGCCGACCCGACATCTCGGTGGATCGAGGCTGAGATCAGCTCAGGTCAGGGTGTGCAGTCGGACGACGTGGCCGTCCGGGTCGGGGATGTCGGCGGCCTCGCCGCGGTGGCCGGCGACGGGCGCGGTGTGGGCGATGCCGAGCGCGTTGAGGCGCTGCAGTACGCGGTCGAGGTCGGCGCGAGTGCCGACGGCGAAACAGACGGTGTCGAAGCCGGCGAGCGCCCGGGCGCGGGCCGGGTCCTCGCGCAGTGCCAGGCCCAGGCGGCTGGCCGGGTGGTGCAGGCCGACGCCGCGCAGGACGCCGTCTTCGGTGAACTCGACGGCGGTCTGGAAGCCGAAGGCCCGCGCGTACCACGTCCGGCTGGTGACCACGTCGGTGACCGGCAGTTTGAGGTGGTGCAGCCCGGTGATTTCGCCCTGCGCCCAGTCGACCTGCACGACGGTCCTGGCCGTGACGGCCTTGCTGGCGTGGTCGGCGATGAAGCGCTTGTGCAGCGGGGAGTCGACGTAGCGGCGGGCCGCGGCGTAGTCGGGGAAGTCGATGATGGTGACCGCGTCGTGGTTGTCGTCGATCGTGGTGGTGTCCTCACCCAGCCACAGGGCTGCCACGTCGGGGACCTCGCGCAGCGCCTCGAACGCCGCGGCGAATTCGGCCCGGTCGTCGGCGGTGGTCCCCGGCGCCCAGCGGTGGGCGATCACTTGCCGGAACACGGCCGTCGCTCAGACGACGAGCGCGTGTAGCGGGTAGATGACGGGTGGCGCCGGCGGCGGGGCCACCCCGAGGCGAGCCATCACCGGCCGCAGCGTGTCGGTCATGAAGCGCTTCGCGGCCTCCTCGGACTCCCACACGGTCACGACTCGCCATCCGTCCGGCCCGGGGCCCGCGATGTGTGCGCTGCAGCCGGGCGGCAGCGCGCCGCCGAAGCCCTGCTCGCGGATCGACTGCTCGTAGAGTCCGGCATCCAGGCCGGGGGTGGTGACGCTGACGACGATGGCCATGACACTCTCCTTTACCGATCATCTAACGAATATTGATACGGTACGGTGGTGGCGTGGCTGAAGTCAAGGGATCCGGGCGTGGCTACCGTTCGCCGCTGCGTGCACAGCAGGCGGCCGCCACGCGGCTGGCGGTGATCAGCGCGGCGACCGAGTTGTTCGTGGCCAAGGGCTACGGGGCGACCACCGTCGACGACGTCGCCCGCCGGGCCGGGGTCAGCAAGCCGACAGTGTTCACCGCGGTGGGTAACAAGGCGGCCCTGCTGTCGGCCGTCCGCGATGTCGCCATGGCCGGCGACGACCTGCCCGTCGCCGTGTCCGACCGGCCGCCGGCGCAGCAGGTCGTGGAGGAGCCGGATCCGGCGCGCGCCGTCGAGCTGCTCGCGGGGGTCATTGCTGGCATCAACCTGCGGTACGCCGCGATCAACGAGGCCATCCGGGGTGCCGCTGCGGCCGGTGAGCCGGCCGCCCGCGAGCTGTGGGAGACCAGCGAGGCCCAGCGGCTCGCCGGCGCCCGGCACTGGACCCGGACCCTAGCCGCCAAGGCGCCGCTGCGCACCGACGAGGCGACAACGGTGGACCTCGTGTGGCTGCTCATGGCCCCCGACAACTGCCATCGGCTGGTCCACTCCCGGGGATGGACAACCGAGCGTTACCGGGAATGGATCGCCGACGGCCTGACCGCCCTGCTCGCGACCGCCTCGTAGCGGTGAGGCGGCCACGAGCGGTTCAAGATCATGATGTAAGTCCGAGGATGGTGAAGGGTCTGGTTATGTTCCGGCTGGCCCATCGGGTGGCTTCGGTGATGTCGGAGCGGCCGGCCAGGCGTAGTGCGTTGATGGCCAGGTTGCGTAGCGAGGCCAGGACGTGAGGTCCGGACCGGGTGCGGACGAGGCGTTGCGTGCGGAAGATGTCAACCAGTTCGGGGCGGATTGTTCAGGGATTCGTTGACTGAGCTG